>CALANQ010000281.1 GCA_937926025.1 uncultured Acidimicrobiales bacterium | reverse complement strand
CAACTACCCTTGGCCCGATGCGCGATCGAGGGATCCTCCGTGGGTTGTGACGTTTCGGTGCTCATGCCGGCCTACAACGAGGCCGACAACCTGGTCGAGGTGATCCCGGCCACGGCCGCCGCGCTCGAGGCGCTGGGCCGCAGCTGGGAGATCGTGGTGGTCGACGACGGCTCCACCGACGGCACCCGCACGGTCATGGCCGGCCTGCGCAGCGCCAACGTGCGCTACATCCGGCTCCGCCGCAACTCGGGCAAGTCGGCGGCCCTCGAGGTGGGGCTCGACCACGTCGACGGCGAGCACGTGGTGCTGATGGACGCCGACGGCCAGGACGATCCCGACGAGCTGCCGAAGATGTTCGCCAAGCTGGACGAGGGCTACGACCTCGTCACCGGCAGCCGGGTCGGCGGGCGCCAGGACCGCTTCATCAAGCGCAACACGTCGAAGATCTACAACGGGGCCACCGCGGCGGTCACGGGCGTGAAGATGAAGGACTTCAACTCCGGCTACAAGCTGATGACCCGGGAGCTGGCCGACAGCCTGGAGATGTACGGCGAGCTCCACCGGTACATCCCGGTGCTGGCCGTGTGGAACGGCTTCAAGGTGAGCGAGGTCACCGTGGAGCACCACGAGCGCCTGCACGGCACCTCGAAGTTCGGTCCGGCCCGGTTCTGGCGGGGCTTCCTCGACCTGGTCACGGTCAAGTTCCTCACGACCTACACGGCCCGCCCGTTCCACCTCTTCGGCGGCATCGGGTTCGGCATCGGCTTCGGCGGTTCGCTGATCCTGCTGTGGATGCTGGTGTCCAAGCTGCTCGGCCACGACATCGGCCAGCGCCCGGTGCTGCAGCTCGGCGTGCTGCTCATCGTGGTGGCGGTGCAGATGATCTCGCTCGGCCTGCTCGGCGAGCTGATGGTGAACCTGCGCCGGCGCGACCGCCTGGACTCGTCGGCCGAAGGGGACCTGCGGTGACGGCGCCCGCCTCGGACCGTCCCCGGTCCATCGGCCTGGCCCCCGGGCTCGACGACGCGGCCGCCGGTCAGGACGCAGCCAAGTACGGCACGTCGAACCCGGTGGTCCAGAAGCTGCTGGCCCGCTGGATGGAGACCATGCACACGGTGCTGGGCGACACGTCGGGCGTGGTGGTCGACATCGGCATCGGCGAGGGCTTCGCCCTGGAGCGCATGTTCCCGGCGAACACGCCGGCCATCGGGCTGGAGTACCGCCACGACAAGGCCCTGGTGGCATCGGAGAAGCTGCCCGAGGTGGCGGTGGTCCGCGGCGACGCCGGCGTCCTGCCGTTCCCCGACCGCTCCGCCGACCTGGTGACCTCCATCGAGGTGCTCGAGCACCTGCCCGGCTACGAGCAGGCGGTGGTGGAGATGGCCCGCATCTGCCGGGGCCGCCTGGTGGTGAGCGTCCCCTGGGAGCCGTGGTTCCGCCTGGGCAACCTGGGCCGGGGCAAGAACGTGAAGCGCTGGGGCAACGACCCCGAGCACGTGAACTTCTTCAGCCCGAAGAAGCTGTCGGCCGCCCTCGGCCAGCACTTCGAGCAGGTGACGGTCACCAAGGCCTTCCCCTGGATCATCGCCGAGGCCACCCGCCCCCGCTGATCCGCGCCGCCCGCGGCATGGGGGTGAGCTCGTCCCACCCCCATGGCCGCGCGGGATCCACCTTGGGGTGTGAGACGAACGAGCGGTCCGGTTCGTTCCCGATCCGGTCGAGAAATCCGCCCGGCTCGGCGGGCGTCAGGCCGACGGGGTGCCGTCGGCGTCGTCGGCGATCTCGTCGAGGCGGGCGTCGGTGGTCTCGGCGGCCTTCACCGAGGCCTGCTGGAGGTCGACGAGCTGCTGGCGCAGGGGGTCGACCTCCCACGCGATGACCCGGCGGATGAGCCGCTTGACGGTGCTGACCCCGGGCCGCGCCGAGGTGGGGGGTGGCGGCGGCGTGAGGCCGAGGCGGCGGAGCGGGGTGGCCACGTGGGCGGGCGCCGACGAGCGGGCGGCGGGGGGGGAGCCCGGGCTCGAGACGGTCGGCTTGAGCCGGACCCCGCGCTGGGCAGCGGCCCGGCGGGTGATCTCGGCCATGACCGTGTCGCGGCTGACGGGTCCGTCGAACTCCCAGCTGGCGGCCTCGGCCGGGGCCACGTCGGACGCACCGACGGCCGCCGCCATGGCCCGGGCCAGGCCGGCGTTGTCGTCGACCACCACGTTGGCCGGGTGCTCGCCGATCTGGTCGGCCAGGCCCCCGACGCGGGTGGCGATGACCGGGCGGCCGTAGAGCCGGGCCCGCTCGGCCACCGACGACGACCAGATGTGGCGGTAGGGGAGGACCACGGTGTCCGACGCCACGATCCAGCGGTCGAACGCCTCGTCGCTGACGAACCCGAGGTGCAGGTGGACGCCCGGGATCTGGGCGGCGAGCGCCTCGAGCTCCCGCTGGTGGTCCACGGCGGACGGATCGTCGACGCGCACGGAACCGACGATGTGCAGCGAGGCGTCCGGGTCGCCGATGACGCGGAACGCGGTGGCGGCCCGGTCGAAGCCCTTGTGGGGCTGGATGAACCCGATGCACACGAACACGTGCCCGTCGGCGGGGAGGCCGAGCGAGGCTCGGGCGGCGGCCCGGTCGTCGGGGACGCGGCGGGTGAAGTCCTCGCCGTGGTCGACCAGGCGGACCCGCTTCGGATCGACGCCGAACTGGTCGATCATCATCCGCTCGTGCTCGGGGACGTGCACGGTGATCTCGTCGGCCGCCTTGAACACGGCCCGCGAGGCCCGGGCGGCCTGCTCGAACACCTGCGTGGCCACGAACCCGCTGCGGCTCGACGCCTCCACCTGCTCGGTGGCCGACGCCCAGCGCCGGTCGACCTCGTGCAGGCGTATCTCCACCGGCGGGCCGCTGCGGAACGCCGAAGCCAGCGCGGTGCCGGTGCTGATGCGCGAGGTGGGCGTCGACGGGTTGACGTAGAAGACATCCGGGTGGAAGTGGACGATGACCCGGTCGAACCCGGCCATCAGCTTCTTCAGCGCCTTGGCGCCCTTCGGTCCTTCGAGCGGCAGGTGGTGGTGCGCGGCCGACGGCCAGGGGGACACCACCTCGACGTGGTGGCCCTGGCGGCGCAGCGCGCGCACCTGCTGCACGGCGTAGGCGCCGATGCCGTCGCGGACGGGCGGGTACGGCGACACCACGAGGATGCGCTGGCCGGTGCGGGGCGGCGGGGCGGCGCTCACGGCATGGCCTCCAGGCTGGCTTCCATGCGGTCGAGCGTGGCGGGCCACGTGTAGTGGTCCAGCACGTACTGGCGGCCGGGGGCGGCCAGGGCGGCGGCATCGGTGGGCGCCTCGGCCACGAACCGCAGGCACTGCTCCAGCTCGGTGGCGTCCTCGTAGGTGAGGCCGGCGCCGCTGCGGTCGCAGTGCCAGGAGACCACCGCGCTGGCGGCGTTGGCGATGACGGGGGTGCCGGCCAGCCACGACTCCATGACGGTGCGGGAGAACGACTCCATGGCCGACGGCTGGAGGTAGGCCCGGGCGGCGGCGAAGGCGTCGTCCTTGTCCCGGTCCGAGAGCAGGCCGAGGTCGATGACCCGACCTTCGACGTCGGGCGGTACGTGCACGTCGCCCACGCCGAAGGTGACCAGGTCCAGGTCCAGGTCCTCCTTGCGGATGGCGTGGACGAAGCCGTCGAGCAGGGCGTCCCAGTTCTTGGCGCCCTCGCGCCGGCCGGCGTAGAGGACGAAGGGCCGGTCGCTCAGGCCGTGGCGGGCGCGGAACCCCGCCGGGTCGTAGTGGTCGGGGACGGGGATGCCCTCGCCGATGACCTCGGCGGGGGCGTGCGCCGGCCAGATCTCATCGAGCAGGTCGGCTTCGGGCTCGGTGTTGAGCCACAGCTTGGCCACACCGGTGACCAGCGGCTCGAACAGCTCGAAGCGGGCCTCGGGCTCGTCGTGGAGGCAGGGTCGCACGATGGTCCGCTCCGGGGCGACGAGCCCGCCGGCGAACGACGTCCAGAACAGGTAGGGCGACACCACGATGGCCCGGTACTGCTCTGCGGTGTCGAGGATCTCGTGGAACAGGTCCGGCACCCGGAGCCCGTCGTTCATCCACGCTTCCTGCTGGGCCAGCGTGGGGGCCTCGCCCAGGGCCATGGTGCGCACGAGGTCGGCCCGGGCGGTGCCGTCGGTGTCGTCGACCACGGCGAAGCGCTTGACGGTGACGCCGTCGTCGTCGGTGGTGGCGGCCGGGTAGTGGTTGGCCCAGGTGTGGTGGTCCCGGGCGCAGGTGGTGAGCACATCCACCTGCCAGCCGCGGGCGGTGAGGCCGTGCGCCACCTCGCGCAGCACCAGCTCGGCGCCACCGACCACATCGGGTCCGTATCGGGGTGGCACCAGGGCGATGCGACGTTCGTTCACGAGGGGTCCACGGTAGTGGTCGCCGTCAGCGGGCTGGGCGACGGGCAGATCCCCACCCCGACGCGGCGATGGCCGCCACCAGGAGGGCCAGCCCGACCAGCGCCACGCCCAGGCCGGCGGTGCGCACGAGCGGGCCGCCGATGGTGCTGGTGAGCTCGTCACCGATGCGCCCGGTGGGGTTGGCGGCCAGCCAGGTGGCGGAGCGGTGGATCTGCAGGAACGTCAGCGCAGCGAGCGACAGCACCAGGGCCAGTCCGGCCCACCGGGTGAGGAGCCGCACGGTGCTGAGGGCGATGGCCGCCGCCACCAGCGGCAGCATCGGCAGGAGGTAGCGGGGATGGGCCGCGCCGCCGCCGGCGCGGTGCTGTGCGGTGAGGACCACGGGGACCAGCGACACCACGCCGCTGGCGGCCCATGCCACGGCAGGCAGCGCGACCGGCGAGGGCAGGCGGCCGTGGGGCGCCTCGCCGCCGCGGGTCTGCACCGCGGACCAGGCCACGAGGACCACCGCCGCCCCCACCCCGAGGATCGTCACCGCGAGCGCCACCGTGTACCACCAGCGGGCGTCCGTGGGCAGCGGGACCTCCATGCGCCGGGTGGCGATGGTGCGCAGCGCGCTCTCCCAGGTGGCGATGGACGTGAGCGAGCCCCACAACGACCCGACGGGCTCCCGGTAGAACTTGTCGAACAGGGCGCTCGATCCGGTGGGGTCGCCGTAGCGGACCACGTTGAGCACGTAGAACCAGCCGGCCAGCACGGCCGAGGGCAGCGCCAGCCACGCCGCGCTCCACCAGAACGGGGCCCGCCGCCGCCACCAGATCACGCCGAGCGCCAGCCCGGCGGCCACCACCGCGGGGATCAGGGCCATCGGTCGGCTGAGGGCCGCCACCGCGCACCAGGCGCCCAGCCACCGCACCGCCGTCCGGGCCGACACGCCGTCGGGTCCGGCGCCGCAGACCCGGACCAGCCACAGCAGCACCCCGGTGGCGGCCAGCACGGCGACGCCGTCGTTGAAGCCCAGCGCGGCGACGAACCCGAGGTGCGGGACGGCGGCCACGATGCCCGCCGTGACCAGGCCCACGGTGCGGTCACCACCCGCCAGGTCGCGGCCCAGCAGGTACGCCAGCGCCACGGCCCCGCCCACGGCGGCGATGTTCACCAGCCGAAGCCCGAGCAGCGGCCCGCCCGGCACGCCCATCGCCTCGGTGAGCGCCCCGGGGACGGCCGCGACCACGTAGGTGAGCGGCGGGTTGTTGGCCACCCAGATGTCGGTGTGGCGGTCCGGGGAGCGGTCGAGGCGCAGCATCATCGCCCGCCCGGCCGCCTCCTCGTCGATGGGGGAGTCGATGGTGGGCAGCTGGCCGTGCTGCACGGCGATGACGTAGCCGGCGTGGGCTTGCTCGTCGACGAAGCGGTACGGCGGGGTGACCAGCGCCTGATACCACGACCCGCCCACCAGCAGCAGGACCGCGCCGACGACCCCGATGAGCGCGGCCCGCTCGGTGAGGATCCGCCGGAGCCGAGCGACCATGGCCGGTGCCGTCCCGATCAGACGGGTCGGACGCTCGCCGCCACCATCGTCCACGGCAGCGGGCTGCGGACCGCACGCACGTCGAAGCGGCGTCCGACCAGCTCGGCGAAGCCCTTCTTGGACCAGTGGTTGATGTGGCCGGGGGTGTTGCCCTTGTCCTTGATGTACTTGCCGCGGGCCAGGTTGAGGCCGCACCAGATGGGCTCGCGGGGGACCGAGCAGACCAGGTCCCGACGGGCGACACGGCTCAGCTCGGCCAGCGCCAGCTCCGGGAACGGGACGTGCTCGAGGACCTCGATGCACAGCACCAGGTCGAACGAGTCGTCGGGGAAGGGCAGCTTGCCGATGTCGCCGAACAGCGGCGAGAACCCCTTCCCGTCCCAGTGGCCGGCCAGCTCCGGGTCGGGCAGGTCGACACCGCAGAACGTGGCGTCGGGCCAGCGGGCGGCGAGGCGGGCGGTGACCTCGCCCTCGCCGACGCCGACCTCGAGGATCCGGCGGGGCGACGTGGCGGGCAGCGAGGCGTCGAGGGCGGCGAAGAAGCCGTCCATCAGCTTCTGCTCGATGGGGTTCTTCGATGCGTACTTGTCGTAGGTGTTGCCCGTCTCGACGTCTTCGCCGTCGACCTCGATGGTGGTCTTCGCCATCAGACGATCCCCTCGGGATCGGACGCGACGACGGTGTCAGCAGGGCCAGGCATGACCGATCACGGTACTTGCCGTCCTCCGGCGCGGGGCAATCGCCTCGCGCCGGTCCGGGGGCGGTCCGGGGCGGGGGAGGGGGCGCCGGTAGGATCCGAGGCCGTGCCCGATCCGTCTGCGACCCGGCCTCGGCGCCGCGGTCGGGTGCCGGTCGTGGTGCTCGCGGCGACCATGGCCTTCGGCCTGCTCGGTGCCGTGTGGTCCGTGGTGGCCCCGCTGGGCGAGGCGCCCGACGAGCCGGCCCACCTGGCGCTGGTCCTGCACCTGGCGGACGGTCACGGGTACCCCGCCTACGACGGCCTCACGAACCAGGCCGCCATCATCCGGCTGTGCAGGACGTACGCGTCGGCCACCCGAGCGTGCCCGCGCGAGGGAGAGCCGGTCACGCCGACGTCGATGCGGCTCCACCCCCGCTCCGAGGCGCCCGACAAGGCCGATCGGCCCGCCTGGGACGACGAGGGCGGGGACGCGTCGGTCGGGCAGATCAACCAGATGCCCCAGCACCCGCCGCTCTACTACCAGGCGATGGCGACGGTGCTGCGGGCCGAGCGGGCCGTGAACGGCGGCCCGATGTCGGCCGACCGGGAGCTCGCCCTGCTGCGGCTGGTGAACGCGGCGATGCTCGCTCCGCTGCCGCTGCTGGCGTGGTGGGCGGCCCGCCGGTTCCGCCTGGGCGAGGGGGCGGCGGTGACGGCGTCGGTCGCCGTGTTCGCCATCCCGATGCTCACCCACATCGGCTCCACCCTCAACAACGACAACCTGCTCACCCTGCTGGCCGCCGTGGGCGCCGCCCTGCTGGCCGGGGTGCTGCGGGGCGATCGCTCGCTGCGCACCGCGGTGGCCGTCGGCGCCGTGGCCGGCCTGGCCCTGCTCACCAAGGCCTTCGGCATGGTCCTGATCCCGGCCATCGTCGTCGCCTACCTCCTCGGCACCGCCGACCACACGCACGCCCCCGCCCCCGACCCCGCCGACCCCGACCCCGCTGGTGGGGAGGTCGGGGGTGGTGAGGAGGAGTGGGGCTGGAGGGAGCGGCTCCGGGCCGTGGTCGGGCCGATCGGGGCGGCGGGGGCCGCGGTGCTGGTGCTGGCGGGGTGGTGGTACGTGGGGGTGCGGGCCCGGACCGGGCAGTTCGCCCCGACGGTGGAGTCGTCGCGGATCACGTCGGCCCTGGCCCCGCCCGGGTTCCAACCCGATCTGGTGGCGTTCGCCCGGGAGTACGCCACCAACGTGAACAACCGCTTCTGGGGCTCGTTCGGCTGGTACACGATCCGGTTCCCGTCGTGGCTGGCGACCCTGTGCACCCTGGTGGTGGCGGTGCTCGTCGGCATCGCCCTGGCACCTCGGCGCGACCGGTCGGGCAGCAACCGCCTCCAGCGGCTGGCGCTGCTCGTGCCGCTGGTCGCGCTGGGCGGGCTGGTGTTCCTGCGGGCGTGGAGCCTGTACTCCACCAGCAGCAAGTTCCAGTTCCTGCAGGGGCGCTACCTGTTCGCCGGCATCGTCGGGCTGCTGGTGCTGGTGGCCATCGGGCTGGAGCGCACCGTCGGCCGGTGGGCACCGGTCGCCGCTGCCGGGTTCGCGCTGCTGATCCAGGCCGAGGCGCTGCGCCGCTGCCTGCAGGGCTGGTGGGGCGGCCCCGGGCTCGGCCCTCGCGGCCAGCTGCAGGCGATGGTGGCGTGGAGCGCCTGGCCGGGCGAGCTGATCGGCGTCCTCGCCGTCGTCGCGCTGGCGGCGGGGGCCTGGTTCCTGGTGGCGCTGGTCCGGTTCGTGCTTCAGGCCGGAGACGGTCGGCCAGTAGGGTCGATGCCCACATGAGCGCCACCGAACCGACCGCCGCACCGAAGCGACGGTTGCCCCTCGAGACGCTCGCCGTCGCCGTCGTCGCCTGGGCGTGGGGCGCGATCCTGCTGCGGGTCTGGGACATGCCGATGCGGCTCCCGTTCGACACCCGCTCGGACGCCACGCTGATCTCGGCGATGGTCAAGACCATCGAGGAGCGGGGCTGGTACCTCAACCAGCCGCGGCTCGGCGCCCCGTTCGGCCAGCAGTTCTACGACTTCCCCCACGGTGGCGAGTCGTTCCAGCTGGCGGTCATGAAGGTGCTCGTCACCATCACGGGCGACTGGGGCCTGGCCATCAACCTGTACTTCCTGCTCGGCTTCGGCGTCCTGGCCTCGGTCACGTTCCTGGTGCTCCGGCACCTGCGCTTCGGCCCGGTGGTGGCCGGCATCGCCGCGCTCGTCTACACGTTCATGCCGTACCACTTCACCCACGGCGAGATGCACCTGTGGCGCAGCACGTACTACTCGGCGCCGCTGGCCGCGCTGCTGCTCGTGTGGGCCACGGCGTGGCGGGAGCGCTTCCTCGCCGACCCGGCCCGCACCGGCAAGGGGTCCCTCCGAGACCATGACCACCGGGTTCACGATGGTGCTGCTGCTGTCGAGTGCCGTCGTGATGGCCATCCGGTTCCGTGAGCCGGCTCGCCTGCTGGTGGCGGTGGGCCTCATTGGCGTGATGGGCATCACCTTCGGCATCCTCAGCTACCCGACGCTCAACTACTACCGGGCCTACGGCACCAACGAGCAGGCCGCCCGCCGCCTGGTGACCGAGAGCGAGCTGTACGGCCTGAAGCTGAGCCGCATGCTCACCCCGCAGGGCGGCCACCGGCTCCAGGTCCTCTCCGACATCGGCACCCGCGCCCAGGACCAGAGCGTGGTGCGCAGCGAGGGCGGGCAGGCGCTCGGGTTCCTCGGCATCGCCGGGTTCCTCGGTGCGCTGTGGGGCGCGTTCTCGGGGCGGTGGCGGCGGGAGCGGCCCGACACCCGGCCCGGATGGGACCGGTCGGCGCTGCGCGAGGAGGCCACCACCTTCACGCTGCTCGCCCTGCTGTTCGGCACCATCGGCGGCCTGTCGATCCTGGTGTCGATGGCCGGGTTCTCGCAGATCCGCGTCTGGAACCGCATCGTGCTGCTCATCGCGTTCTTCGCGATGGTCGTGGTGCTGATGTGGTCCGAGCAGTTCGCCGCGTGGGTGCGCGGCCGGTCCAAGCGGCCCCAGGCGGTGCTGGGCGCGGTGGCGGTGGCCGTGCTGGCCTTCGGCCTGTGGGACTCCATCCCGCCGCAGCGCCACTCGTACGCGGAGATCGAGGCGCAGCACGCCAACGACCGGGCGTTCCTGTCCGAGATCGAGGCGATCATGCCCGACGGCGCCAAGATCCTGCAGCTGCCCATCATCGAGTTCCCCGAGGCCCAGCCCGTCGGGAAGATGGAGGACTACGACCACCTCCGCGCCTACCTCGCCGACGACGGGTCGCTCGAGTGGAGCTACGGCAGCATCAAGGGACGCCCCGACGCGCAGTGGCAGATCACCCTGCGGGACAAGGTCGGCCCGGTCGGCGCCATGCCGGCCATCGTCGGGCTCGGGTTCGACGGCATCTGGATCGACACCTACGGGTACGTCGGCAAGGAGGACGAGGTCGACGACATCGTCGAGGCCGCCGGCGGGGACCCGCTGGTGTCGCCGGACGGGCGCTTCTTGTTCGTGGACCTCACCGGCTACCAGGAGCGCACCGGCCTCACCGACGCCGAGGCCCGCCAGGCCGCCATCGATCTGCTGGGCGTCACCCCGCCCGAGGAGCCCTCGTGACCGACGCCCCCGACACCACGGCCGGACCGGCCGACCCCGATGACCTGACCGCCGAGGGCCTCCTCGAGGAACTGGTCGTCGAAGCGCTCGAGCACGGCGACGGCGGCGACGGCGGTACCCCGGCCCGCAAGGCCGGACGGGCCGCCAAGCTGATCACCGTCTTCGGGCTGGTGCTCGGCGGTGCCGCCGTGTTCTTCGTGGCCAAGCGCCTCATCCACGACTGGCCGCTGGTCCAACCGGAGCTGGAGGACGCCGACGTCACCTGGCTGGGCGTGGCGGGCGTGTCGGCCGTGCTGGGCATGACCAGCATCGGGTGGGGCTGGCGGCACGTGATGCGCACCCTGGGTGCCGAGTCCCCGTTCTGGCGCACCATCGCCTGGTACTACGTGGGCGAGCTGGGCAAGTACGTGCCCGGCGGCGTGTGGCCGGTGCTCGGCCGCGGCGAGCTGGCCCGGCGTGGCGGGATCCCGCGGACGCGGGCGTTCACCAGCGTGGCCCTGTCGCTGGGGATGCTGTACCTGGCCGCCATGTTCACGGCGGCGGCGTTCCTGCCGTTCGCCGTGGCCGGCAAGGGCGGCGGGTTCAGCCCGTGGATGCTGGTGCTGCTGGCCCTGCCCGTGGGCGTGGTGCTGCTGCACCACGACGTCCTGGACTGGCTCATGGGCAAGGCGTCTCGCGCCACCAAGCGCGACATCAAGGTGGAGGTCCCGCAGTGGCGGGACTCCCTGGTGCTGGTGGCCCGCTACATCCCCACGTGGATCTTCATCGGGACGGCCACCTACGCCGTCACCCGGTCCATCACCACCGACGTCAGCTACCCCCGGATGGTGTTCGCCACCATCCTGTCGTGGGTGGTGGGCTTCCTGGCCGTGCCGGTGCCGTCCGGAGCCGGCATCCGGGAGACGGTGCTGTTCGCCGCGGCGGGCGTCCCGAAGCCGATCGCCATCACCACCGCGGTCGGGGCCCGCCTGATCTTCGTGATCGTCGACGTCGTCGGCGCCGCGCTGTGCGCGCCGTTCGTGCGCCGCTCCCAGGGCTCGATCGTGGCCGAGGAGGGTGCGTCGGCCAGCGACGGCGATGACGACGGCCTCGATGGCGGCGGCGCGGGATCAGGCGCCGGTGGCGCCGTCGATCCCGTCGAGTAGCTGCTGGGCGGCCACCCCGGGGGCCACCTCGCCGGCCATCACCGCGGCTTCGATCGCGTCGATCTCGGTGCGCGGGTGCTCGGCCCGGAAGTGCTCCAGCAGCCCGGAGCGGATCTCGTCCCACAGCCACGCCTTGGCCTGCCCGGCCCGGAGGGCGTCGAGCTGACCGGTCGCCCGCAGGTGCTGGTGGACCGCCTCCACCGCCTGCCAGACCTCGGGGACGCCGGTCCCGGTGGTGGAGCTGACCAGCAGCGTCTCGGCGGTGAGGCCCTCGTACTTCGGTCGCAGGAGGGGGATGGCCCGGCGCAGGTCGGCGGCGGCGTGGTTGGCCGGCCCGGCGAGGTCGCCGTCGGCCTTGGTGACCACCACCAGGTCGGCCAGTTCCATGATCCCCCGCTTGATGCCCTGGAGGTCGTCGCCGCCGCTGGGGCTGGCCAGCAGGACGAACACGTCGACCAGGTCGGCGACGGCCAGCTCGGACTGCCCGACGCCGACGGTCTCCACGATGACGACGTCGAACCCGGCGGCCTCGCAGAGCAGCAGCGCCTCGCGGGTGCGGCGGGCGACGCCGCCCAGCTCGGTGCCGGCGGGGGAGGGGCGGATGAACGCCCGCGGGTCGCGTGCGAGGCGCTCCATGCGGGTCTTGTCGCCGAGGATCGAGCCGCCGCTGCGGGCGCGGCCAGCACCGCCACCTGGTGCCCGGCCTCGGTGAGCGTGGTGCCGAAGGCCTCGATGAACGTGGACTTGCCCACGCCGGGTGGCCCGCTGATGCCGATGCGCACGGCGGTGCCGGTGTCGGGCAGGACCCGTTCGAGCACGGCGGCGGCGTCGGCCCGGTGGTCGGCCCGGGTGGACTCCACCAGGGTGATGGCCCGGGCCAGCGCCCGCCGGTCGCCCGCCCGGACGCCGTCGGCCACTCCAGCAACGTCCGCGGCACCCACGGCTCGCAAGCTAGCGGGTCGGCCGCGGCCGCCCGTCGGTGGTGCGGGGCCCCTCGCTCTAGGGTCCGGGCGTGAACCGACCTCGGGGCCGCCCGCCGAAGATGCCGTTCGAGCAGCGGTGGGACGTCCTGCTCGGAGCGGCGGCGGCGGCGTTCGGCGAACGGGGCTTCGACGGCACCTCGATGTCCGATGTGGCGGCCCGGGCCGGGGTCAACCGGGCGCTGCTGTACGAGCACGTCAAGACCAAGGAGGCCCTGTTCGAGGCGGCCGTCTTCCGCGAGCGGGAGCTGCTGGTGGCGTACATCGCGGAGCGCTACGCCGCCACCTCGGAGCTGCCGGTGCGCGACCGGGTGCGCAGCCGCTTCCACGTAGTGCTCGACTACGCCGCGCTGCACCCGGCGGCCATCCGCCTGCTCGCCCGCCCCGAGGCCAACGCCCTGCTGCACGACGCCGGGCGGTCGTCGGCGCCCGACGACCTGGCTGCGCTGCTGGCGGCGGAGCTCGCCGCATCGGGCCGGCCCCACGGCCGGGTGGCCGACGTGCTCGCCGCCATGATCATCGGGATGGTGAACGAGCTGATGGCGGTGGGACCGCACGCGGACTGGAACACCGAGGCGGTGGTCGACCTGCTCACCGACTTCACCATGGCCGGCATGGCCGGGGTCCCGGTCGAGGTGCTCGAGCGCGCCGACCGTCCCCGGACGGACCGGAGGCCCGAGGGGTGAACGCGCTCTTCGTCGTCCTGGGCGCGGTGCTCATCGCGTGGATCCTGGTCGACTCGTTCGAGACGCTGCTGGCCACCAACCTGCGCTCCGGGCGCTGGTCGTTCACCCGCGGCTACTACGGCGTCCTCTGGCCGCTGTACCGGCGCCTGTGCCTGGCGCTGCGCAGCGAGGACCGCAGGGAGCGGTGGCTCGCCCGCTTCGGTCCGGCCTCGTTCCTCGGTCTGCTCGTGGCCTGGGTCGTGCTGGAGATCCTCGGCTGGGGCCTGGTGTGGTGGGGCCTGCGCAGCGGCTTCGGCGGGGCCATCGCCTCGCCGGGGGGCGCCTGGGACTACTCCGGGG
>CALANQ010000280.1 GCA_937926025.1 uncultured Acidimicrobiales bacterium | reverse complement strand
CATACGAGATGCCTAAGTGACTGGAGTTCAGACGTGTGCTCTTCCGATCTTGTTCACCACCACCGAGGACCTGTCCTCGGCGTTCCCCGCCGCCGGCGCCCGCACCATCGGCCTGGGCGACGTGCCGCTGCTCTGCGCCCGGGAGATCCCGGTGCCCGGCTCCATGCCCCGCTGCATCCGGGTGATGGCGCACCTGGAGACGGAGCGCCCCCGCTCGGAGCTCCACCACGTCTACCTCCGTGACGCCGCCGGCCTCCGCGACGACCTCCCCAGCTAGGGCCGGTCCGTGGCCGACCTCACCGTCCCCCAGCGCGCCAGCATCATCGGCACCGGCCTCATCGGCGGGTCCATCGGGCGCGCCCTGCGGGCCCGGGGCTGGCACGTCACCGGCGTCGACGCCGATCCGGCAGCCGGCGAGCGGGCGGCGGCGCTGGGAGCCATCGACGCCGTCGGCCTCGATCCCGACGCCGCCATCACCTTCGTGGCCGCCCCGGTGCGCGCCATCGCCGCGGAGGTGCGCCGAGCCCTGGCCGAGACCTCTGGCGTGGTCACCGACGTCGGGTCGGTGAAGGCGTCGCTGGTGGCCGAGATCGACGATCCCCGCTTCGTGGGCGGCCACCCGATGGCCGGCTCGGAGCAGCTCGGCGTCGAGGGCAGCTCGGCCGACATGTTCCAAGGTGCCGTGTGGGTCCTCACGCCGGTCGCCCACACCGACCCCGACGGCTACGCCACCGTCGACGCCGTGGCCCGTTCGTTCGGTGCCGAGGTGGTGGCCCTGCCCCCGGACCGCCACGATGCCCTCGTTGCCGTGGTGTCCCACGTCCCGCACCTCACGGCGGCGGCGCTGATGAGCATCGCCGACCAGCGGGCCGACGAGCACGCCGCGCTCCTGCGCCTGGCCGCCGGCGGCTTCCGAGACATGACCCGCATCGCTGCGGGCACCCCCACCATCTGGCCCGACATCTGCGCCGAGAACCGAGACGCCATCGTCGACATGATCGACCAGCTCACCGGGGAGCTGGTCCGGCTCCGCCAGCTGGTCGAGGCGGGCGAGCGCGACGGCCTGCTCAGCGCCCTGGAACGGGCCCAGGCGGCCCGTCGCAACCTCCCCAGCCGGGTCGCCCAACCTTCCGCCATGGCCGAGGTCCGGGTGCCGGTGCCCGACCGGGGCGGGGTCATCGCCGAGGTGGCCACGCTGGCCGCCGAGCTGGGCGTCAACATCGCCGACTTCGAGATCGCCCACTCCAGCGAGGGCGACCGTGGCGTGCTGATCCTGCTGGTCGACAAGGACACCGCGGAGCCGTTCCGCCTCGGTCTCACCGATCGCGGCTACCGCCCCACCGTGACGCCGCTCCAGTGACCTCGGACCGCTTCGGCCTCGCCGCGCTCGCCGATCCGCTGCCCATCGTGCCGGTGGCCGGGCCGCTCGACGCCGTGGCCGAGGTCCCGGGGTCCAAGTCCGTCACCAACCGGGCCCTGGTGTGCGCCGCGCTCGCCACCGGCACCTCGCACCTGTCCGGCGCGCTCTTCGCCGACGACACCCAGGCCATGCTCGGCGTGCTGGCCGCCCTGGGGATCGCCGTCGAGGCGGATGACCAGGGCGGGACCATCACCGTCGAGGGCTGCGCCGGGCAGGTCCCGGCCTCCACCGAGCCCATCGACACCCGGCAGTCCGGCACCACCTCCCGGTTCGCGCTCCCGCTGCTGGCCCTGGGCTCCGGCTCCTACCGCGTCACCGCCCACCCCCAGATGCAGGCCCGACCCATGGGCGCCACGTTCGACGCCCTCGCCGAGCTGGGCGTCGGGGTCGAGGCGCTCGGCGAGGCGGGCCGGCTGCCGGCCACCGTGGCCGCCGGCGGCGCAGGCACCCGCGTGCTGCAGGTCCCGGGCGACGTGTCGAGCCAGTTCCTCTCCGGGCTGCTCATGATCGGGCCGTGCCTGCCCGACGGCCTCATCGTCGAGGTCACCACGGAGCTGGTGTCGCGGCCCTACGTCGAGCTCACCATCGCCGTGATGGCATCGTTCGGAGCGCTGGTCGACCAGCCCGACGACCGCACCTTCTCGGTGGCCCCCGGCGGCTACGTCGCCACGGCCTACGCCGTCGAGCCCGATGCCAGCGCGGCGTCCTATCCGCTGGCCGCGGCGGCCCTCTGCGGCGGCACGGTCACGGTGCCGGGGCTTGGGGCGGAGGCCCTGCAGGGCGATGCCGCCTTCGCCGACGTCCTGGCCGAGATGGGCGCCACCGTCGTGCGCGACCAGCA
The DNA here is from genome assembly GCA_937926025.1 of uncultured Acidimicrobiales bacterium. Classification (GTDB taxonomy): domain Bacteria; phylum Actinomycetota; class Acidimicrobiia; order Acidimicrobiales; family Iamiaceae; genus Aquihabitans. The sequence goes on along the minus strand of CALANQ010000280.1, from coordinate 11,133 downwards.
GGGGACCACGGTCACCGCCGTGGCCGGCCAGCTGTCCGGGGGCACCTTCGACTTCACCCACATCTCCGACACCGCCCAGACCCTGGCCGCCCTCGCCCCGTTCGCCGACGGGCCGGTCACCATCACGGGCATCGGGTTCATCCGGCGCAAGGAGATCGACCGGGTCGACGCGGTGGCCACGGAGCTGCGGCGCGCCGGCGTCCGGGTCGACGACGACCCCGACGGCTGGACCATCCACCCGGGACCGGTCGCGCCGGCCACGTTCGAGACCTACGACGACCATCGCATGGCCATGAGCTTCGCCCTCATCGGCCTGGCCGCCGACGGCATCGCCGTGGCCGGGCCGGCGTGCGTCGCCAAGACGTTCCCGGGCTACTGGGCGATGCTCGACCAGCTCCGGGCCTCCGCGACCGACCGATAGGGTCTGCTGCCGTGTCCGAAGCCGAAGCCCCCGACCGCCCCCTGACCGTCATCGCCATCGACGGTCCCGCCGGATCCGGCAAGTCCACGGTGGGGCGTCGCCTCGCCGCCGAGCTGGGCCTCGAGTACCTCGACACCGGTGCCATGTACCGAGGGGTCACCTTCGCCGCCCTGCGGCGGGGGATCGACCCGGCCGACGTCGAGGTGGTGGGCCGCCTGGCCGAGCAGGTCGAGCTGGACCTGCCGGGCGACGGCACGCTCATCGTCGACGGTGTCGATGCCACCATCGAGATCCGAGGTCCCGAGGTCACCCGGGCCGTGTCGCTGGTCGCCGCCAACTCGGCGGTCCGCAAGGAGCTGGTCCGCCGCCAGCGCGAGTGGGCCGAGGTCCGGGGCGGCGGCGTGCTCGAAGGACGCGACATCGGGTCGGTGGTGTTCCCCGACGCCAAGCTCAAGGTGTACCTGACGGCGTCGCCCGAGGTGCGGGCCGAGCGGCGGTCCAAGGAGGTCACCGACCTCGACTACGAGACCGTGGCCGCCGACATCGCTCGCCGCGACGCCGCCGACCAGGGCCGCGACGACAGCCCCCTGGCCGAGGCCGAGGGCGCCCTGGTGGTGGACACCAGCAACCGGGCCATCGACGAGATCGTCGCCGACCTCGTGAGCCGCGTGTCATGACCGCACCTGCCGCCAGCGCCACCTCGGAGCACGCCCGCGCCGGCACCAAGGGCGAGCTGCTCTTCTACGCCATCGTCCGCGCCGCGCTGGTCGGTGCCTGCAAGCTCTGGTTCCGGGTGTCCATCAAGGGGCGGCCCAAGGTGCCGGCGGAGGGTGCGTTCATCCTCGCCCCGGTCCACCGGTCCAACCTGGACTTCGCCCTGGTGCTGGTCTGCACCAAGCGGCGGATGCGCTACCTCGCCAAGGACTCGCTGTGGAAGGGCCAGGGCTTCTGGGCCAAGGTCTTCACCGCCCTGGGCGGCATCCCCGTGGCCCGCGGCACCGCCGATCGGGAGGCCCTGCGCACCTGCGTCGAGGTCATCGACGCCGGCGAGCCGCTGGTGATCTTCCCCGAGGGCACCCGCCAGCACGGCCCCGTGGTCGAGGAGCTGTTCGACGCCCCGGCCTTCGTGCAGAGCCGCACCGGCGTGCCCATCATCCCGGTCGGCATCGGCGGCTCCGAGGCCGCCATGCCGAAGGGCTCCAAGATCCCCAAGCCCCACAAGGTCACCGTGGTCGTCGGCGATGCGCTTCCCTTCGTCGAGCACGAGGGCTCCAAGGCCAAGCGGGCCGCCATCCGGTCCCGCACCGCCGAGCTCCACACCGTCGTCCAGGGCCTCTTCGACGAGGCCCAGGCCGCCGCCGGAACGCCCAACAGCTGACCCCCACCGACTCCCACGCCCGCGCCGACGCGCCCGCCGGGGCGTGGGAGTCGGTCAATCGCCCGCAGCGGTGCTCGGGATGGTCGGGGGGATGGTGCCCGGGTCCCTCGAGGTGCGCTCGCAGGTGACGTCCCAGGCGTAGCCCACACCGCCGATCGCACCGCCGTCGTCGTCCTGGTGCAGCCTCACGACATCAGGGCCCTCGATGCTGATGTCGAGGTCCTGCACCGCACCGCTGCTGGCTCGCCCGTCGGCATGGGTCGGCGGGTCCGCGTCGAGCAGGTGCTGCCAGTTGATGAAGCCGTTGCGGCCCTCGTCCTGCCACGGGATCGACAGGCTCAGCTGCAGGTCGTCGATCCTCCAGGTGCCGGCCAGGGGGCCGGGTCCGCCCCCGTCGACGACCTCGTAGCTGAAGCGCCCGTCCTCGGCGATGGCGATCTCCGTGGTGAGGTGCTCCTCGTACTGGTTCGCGACCTGGTCGGTCTCGCAGGTCCATCGCCCGACGGCCCGCGCTGCCACCGCCTTCTCGGCGACCGAGTCCGCGGCGTCGCGCACCTCATCGGTCCCGCATGCACCGAGCGCGAGGCACGCGCCGAGCAGCAGGCCGCCGATCCGCCGGCTTCGCACGGTCGCTCCTACAGGTACTTCGGGGTGGCGAAGACCTCGCGGACCATGGGCTCGAAGTGCTCGAGCGGGTAGGTCTCGCCGTCGGGGTCGAAGGCCACCTGGTCCCACTCGTCGGCGAAGAGGGCCGCCAGGTCGAAGAACTCCTCGCCCTCGTACTTGTCGCGGGCGTCGGGGTTGGCGCCGAAGTGGGCGTAGTAGTGCTTGCCCTGGAAGTCCTGGTGGACGCGGATGGCGTCGTAGACCTCGGGGCGCACGTAGGGCTTCAGGATCTCGGCCGCGATGCCCGGGTGGTTCATGACGCTGATGAGCTTGCCGATGTCGTGGCAGAGGGCGGCCACGATCATCTCCTGGTCGGCGCCGGCCTGCTCGGCCAGCGTGGCCGTCTGCAGGGCGTGCACCTTCTGGTTGGTGCTGAAGCCGTCGGTGATGGCCTCGAGCCGCTCGATCATGTTCAGCACCTCGTCGGCGACGCGGGGCTGGTTGTTCATGGTCTCGGCGCCGATCACCGCCCACTGCTCGGCCGTGGACTCGTCCATCCGGGTGAAGCTCGTCGCGGTCATGCCGCGAGGCTACCTAGAGGGAGGCGAGCACGTCGGCGGCGTGGATGCTGCGCTCGTCGGCGGCGGGCCGGTCCGGCACCGAGCCGCCGAGGCTCAGGGTGGCGAGCAGGTCGATGCCCGAGAGCAGCTCCCGCAGGTTGCGCGGGGTGGGGAAGTACTCGTCCTCGTTGGTGATGGCCACCTCCTCGACCCCGCCGGTGGGGGCGAGGGCGGCGATGACCTCCTCGACCAGTGACTCGGGAGCGGACGCGCCTGCGGTGACGCCCACCACGCCGCTGAGGTCGTGGGGGAGCTCCGCCGCCGAGTTGATGCGGTGGACCCGGGCGGTGCCGGCCTCGCGGGCGAGCTTCTCCAGAGCGACGGTGTTGGACGAGTTGGCCGAGCCGATGACCACCACGGCGTCGCAGCGCGGGGCGATCTCGGCCAGGGCGCCCTGGCGGTTGGTGGTGGCGAAGCAGAGGTCCGACCGGCCCGGGGTCCACAGCTCGGGGAAGCGCTCCCGGGTGGCGTCGAGCACGCCCTTCCAGTCCCGGTGCGAGAGGGTGGTCTGGGCCAGCATGGCGACCGGCTGCTCGAACTGGGGGAGGGCCGCCACCTCCTCCACGTTCTCCACGCGGTGGATGGCCTCGGGGGCGACGGCCATGGTGCCGACGGCCTCCTCGTGGCCCTCGTGGCCCACGTAGACGATGCGGTAGCCCTTGCCGGCTCGCACCTTGACCTCGTGGTGGACCTTGGTGACCAGGGGGCAGACGGCGTCGACCACGTAGCCGCCGTTGGCCCGGGCGGCCGCCACCACCTCGGGGGCCGAGCCGTGCGCGGACAGCATGAGGGGCCGGCCCTCGGGCACGTCGGCGACGTCGTCGACGAAGATCACGCCCAGGTCCTCGAACCGCTTCACCACCGACTGGTTGTGGACGATCTCGTGGTAGCAGTACACGGGCGCATCGAACGCCCGGACCATCCAGGCCAGGGCCTTGATGGCCATCTCCACGCCGGCGCAGAAGCCCCGGGGAGCGGCGAGCAGCACCTTGTCGACAGCCATGGGGCCACCCTACCGGCCACCTTCCGGAGCCCCTGATCAGAGGGGTCGCAGGGTCACCCCGGTAGGATCGCCAGCTATGTCTTCGCCCCGTGTCGTCTCCGTCGCGCCCGGTTCTCCGGCCGCGCTCGCGGGCGTCCAGGTGGGCGACGAGGTGCTGGCCGTCGACGGCGAGCGCCCGCGCGACATCATCCGCTGGACGTGGCTCACCGACGAGGCCGATCCGGTGCTGGAGCTGAGCCGCAGCGGTCTGGAGCTCACGGTGGAGGTGGCCAAGGACGCCGGCGCTCCGCTGGGCATCGACGTGCACTCGGCCCTGTTCGACCAGCTGCGCACGTGCGACAACCACTGCGAGTTCTGTTTCATCTACCAGCTGCCGCCGGGCATGCGGAAGAGCCTGTACCTCAAGGACGACGACTACCGGCTGAGCTTCCTGTACGGGAACTTCACTACCCTCACCCGCTTCACCGAGGCCGACCTGGAGCGCGTCATCACCGAGGGCCTGTCGCCCCTGAACGTCAGCATCCACGCCATCGACCCCGCCGCCCGCAACGACCTGCTCCGCAACCGCCGGGGCGGCCCCAGCCTGCGCTGGCTGCGGGCCCTGCTGGACCACGGCATCGAGGTCCACGGCCAGATCGTGTGCTGCCCGGGCCTCAACGACGGTGCGGTCCTCGACGACACCCTGGCCGGCGTGCTGGAGCAGTTCCCGGAGCTGGCAAGCATCTGCGTGGTGCCGCTCGGGATCTCCAAGTTCAACACCGAGGCCCGGATGCGGCCCACCACCCAAGCAGAGGCGGCCGCGGTGGTCGACTGCGTGGAGGACTGGCAGGAGGTGTACCACCAGGTCTTGGGCCGACGCCTGGTCCACGCCTCCGACGAGTACTACCTGCTGGCCGGGCGGCCCTTCCCGCCGCCCGAGGCCTACGAGGGCTTCGCCATGCACGAGGACGGCGTGGGCATGGCCCGCACCTTCGAGCAGGAGTTCCTCGGCCACGCCGCCACCACCACGTCGCCCCAGGCCGGCTTCTTCGCCTGGGCCGACGCCACCGAGACGGCGGGCGACCCGGCGAGCGCATCGAGCACCGCACCCGCAACTGCGACCGCCACGGCCACCCGCTACGAGGCCGCCGGCGACTACGGCGCCCCGGCCGAGGGCTACCGGGCCGTCCGCACCGCCGACGCCCCCGAGACCCAGGGGGGAGGGGAGGCCGTCGCGCTGCGCCCCCGCAAGGGCGCACCCACCGCCGTGCTCACCAGCGAGGCCGGCGCCGCGGTCATCGGCCCGCTGGTGGCGTCGCTCCACCGTGACGATGTGCGGGTCATCCCCGTGGCCAACCGCTTCTTCGGCGGCACCACCTCGGTCACCGGCCTGCTCGTGGGCGAGGATCTCCACCGAGTCCTCGCCGGCCAGCCCGAGACCCACCGCTACCTGCTCCCCGACGTCTGCCTCTCCGGCGGCCGCTTCCTCGACGGAGGCACTCCGGCCGACCTGCCGCGCCCCGTCGAGATCATCCCCACCGACGGCGCAGCGCTGCGCCGGGCCCTGGAGGCCTGAACATGTCCGAGACCTCATCCACCGCACTGCCCGTGGTGGCCATCGTCGGCCGCCCCAACGTCGGCAAGTCGACGCTGATGAACCGCATCATCGGCCGCCGCGAGGCCATCGTCGAGGAGCTCCCCGGCGTCACCCGCGACCGCAAGGAGGTGGAGGCCGAGTGGATCGGCAAGCGGTTCCGCCTGGTCGACACCGGCGGCTGGATGCCCGGCGGCACCGCCCTGGACGAGAAGGTGAGCCGCCAGAGCGAGCAGGCCATCCGGGACGCCGACGCCCTGATCCTGGTGACCGACGTGTCCATGGGCATCACGGAGGAGGACGCCCGCATCGCGGAGCTGCTCCAGCAGGCCACCCAGCCCGTGTTCGTGGTCGCCAACAAGACCGACGACCCCTCCCGCGAGGCGCTGATGTGGGAGCTCCTCGGCCTGGGCCTGGGCAACCCGTGGCCGGTCAGCGCGCTCCATGGCCTCGGCACGGGCGACCTGCTCGACGCCCTGGTGGCCACCTTCCCGGAGGTCGAGGACGACGAGGTCGATGAGCCGGCCACCGCCGACGGCGACCGGGTGTTCGCCGTGGCGCTGGTCGGGCGGCCCAACGTGGGCAAGTCCACCTTGTTCAACCGGCTCATCGGCGAGGACCGCTCCGTCGTCCACGACATGCCCGGCACCACCCGCGACGCCATCGACACCGTGGTGGAGACACCGGACGGGCCCATCAAGTTCGTCGACACCGCCGGCATGCGCCGCAAGTCCCGCATCGAGGAGAGCACCGAGTACTTCTCGTTCGTGCGGGCGCTGCAGGCCGTGGACTCGTCCGACGTCGCCCTGCTGGTCATCGACGCCACCGAGGGCGTCACCCACCAGGACCAGCGCCTCGCGGAGCGCATCGACGCCGCCGGGTGCCCCATCGTGATCCTGCTCAACAAGTGGGAGCTGCTGGACACGGAGGAGCGGGCGGCGGTCACCTACGACGTCGGCCAGAAGCTGGCCTTCCTGGGCGAGAGCGAGGTCATCCGGATCTCGGCGCTCACCGGGCGCAACGTGCACCGCCTCCTGCCCGCCCTGTCCGACACCATCGAGGGCTACCACAAGCGGGTGCCCACCCGGCGGGTGAACGACGTGGTGTTCGCGGCCCAGTCGGCCCAGCCGGCGCCGCACGGCGGCCGCATCCTCTACGCCACCCAGGGCGCCACCGACCCGCCCACGTTCACGTTGTTCGCCAACAAGGAGCTCCCGGCCACCTACCTGCGGTACATCGAGCGGAAGCTGCGCGAGGAGTTCGACCTCGGCGCCACGCCGATCAAGCTGCGGGTCCGCCAGCGGTCCAACTGAGTCGGCCACCATGGTCGCCGAGCGCCCATGATCGAAGCACCTCCCGCCCTCGACGATCCGCCACCGCTGGGACTGACCGCCGATGAGGTGGCAGCACGCGTGGCGGCGGGTCAGACCAACCACGTCGACGAGCACACGTCCCGGACGGTCAAGGAAATCGTGCGGGCCAACGTGGTCACCCGGTTCAACGCCATCCCCGCCGTGATGGCGGTGGCCGTGCTCACCACCGGGCAGTTCGCCGACGCCCTGTTCGCCGTGGTCCTGGTGGTCAACGCCATCATTGGCATCGGCCAGGAGGTCCGGGCCAAGCGCACGCTCGACCGCCTGGCGTTCCTGAACGCTCCCACCGCGGCGGTAGTCCGCGACGGTGCGGAGACCGACCTGGTGCTGGGCGACATCGTCCTCGGCGACCTGGTCGTGCTGCGCGCCGGAGACCAGGTCCCGGCCGACGGTCGGGTGGCTCACAGCTCGGGCCTCGAGGTGAACGAGTCCGCCCTGACCGGCGAGTCCGATCCCGTCGAGAAGCACGAGGGCGACTCGGTGCTGTCGGGCACCATCGTCGTGGCCGGGCGAGGCCGCTTCCAGGCCACCGCCGTCGGCGCCGACGCCTACGCCCGCAAGCTGGCCGCCGAGGTCAAGGTCTTCAAGCGCACCAAGAGCGAGATCGAGCGCTCCATCGACTTCCTCCTGCGCGTCATCACCTGGGCCATCGTGTGCGTGACCCCGCTGCTGCTCTGGTCGCAGTTCCGCACGGCGGGCGACGGCGGCTGGCGCGAGGCGGTCACCGGCACGGTCGCCGCCCTCGTGGGCATGGTCCCCGAGGGACTGGTCCTGCTCACCAGCCTGGCGTTCCTCCTGGCCGCCCTGGCGCTCACCAAGCGCCAGGTCCTGGTGCAGGAGCTCCCCGCCGTCGAAGGGCTGGCACGCGTCGACGTGGTCTGCCTGGACAAGACCGGCACCCTCACCGCCGGCGACATCGTGTTCGACGCCCTGCACCTGGTGCAGCCCGACGTCATCGACGAGCAGACGGTGGCCGAGGCGCTGGGCGCGCTGGCCGATGCGCCCGACCCCAACGCCAGCCTCGGCGCCATCGGCGAGCGCTTCTTGCCGGTCGACGGGTGGGACCGCGACGGCGACGTGCCGTTCTCGTCATCCCGCAAGTGGAGCGCGGCGTCCTTCGGTCCACGGGGGAGCTGGTACCTCGGGGCGCCCGAGGTCCTCATCGCCGACGACGATCCGCTCCGGGAGCGGGTGGCGGAGCTGGCGGCCACCGGGCGGCGGGTGCTGCTGGTCCAGCACGTCGACGGCCCGCTCCAGGGCGAGGTGCTGCCGGTGGAGCGGACCTCCGCCACCCTCTGCACCCTGGCCGAGCAGGTGCGGCCCGACGCCGCGGAGACCCTCCGCTACTTCGCCGACCAGGGCGTCGACATCAAGGTCATCTCCGGCTACAACCCCACCACGGTGGGCGCCATCGCCACCGAGGTCGGGCTCGACGCCGGCACCCCCGTCGACGCCCGCACCCGCCCGAGGAGCTGGCCGAGGCCGTGGCCGGCACCACCGTGTTCGGCCGGGTGATGCCCAAGCAGAAGCAGGCCATGGTGGGTGCTCTCCAGGCGGCCGGGCACGTGGTGGCCATGACCGGCGACGGCGTCAACGACGCCCTCGCCCTCAAGGACGCGGACATCGGGGTGGCCATGGGCAACGGCGCCCCCGCCACCAAGGCCGCCGCCCAGCTGGTGCTGCTCGACGGGCAGTTCTCCCGCCTGCCCAACGTGCTGGCCGAGGGCCGGCGGGTCATCGGCAACATCGAGCGGGTCGCGTCGCTGTTCATCTCGAAGAACACGTACTCGTTCATGCTGATCCTGCTGGTGAGCATCGCCGGGCTGCCCTACCCGTTCGCCCCGCGCCACCTCACGCTGATCAGCTTCGTCACCATCGGCCTGCCGGCGTTCGCGCTGGCCTTCGCACCCAACAACGCCCGGTACCGGCCCGGCTTCCTGCGGCGGGTGCTGTCGTTCGCCATCCCGTCGGGCGTGGTGTCGTCCATCGCCATCTTCACCTCGTACTACCTGGCCCGGGCCGAGCACCTCACCATGCACGAGCGCCAGACGGCCGCCACCATCTCCGCCCTCTGCGTCTCGCTGTGGATCCTGGCCGTGCTGGCCCGCCCCTACAACCGCTGGAAGCTGGCCCTGCTGTGGGCGATGGTGGTCATCGCCGTGGCCGCCATCACCATCCCGTTCGTGCGGGACTTCTTCGAGCTGGACATCCCGGTGACCTTCCTGCCGCAGGCCCTGGCCATCGGTGCCGTCGGCGCCCTCGGGGTGGAGATCATCGGCCGGACGTCGTCCCGGTGGTCGGAGCGCACCCCCGGGTAGCATCGCCGCCACGATGGACCATCCGATCCTGCTGCTGCTGTCAGTGGCGTTCGCCGTGGCGGCGGCAGTCTGGGGCCGCTCGGCGATGCGCCTCCAGAAGGTCGCCGGGCGCGCCGAGCGCGAGTTCGGCCGCACCTCCGATGCGGCCACCGTGGCGCGGTCGTCGTTCCGCAAGGACGTCCACTCCACGGTGCTCTACGGGGTGCTGAGCCTGGTCACCCTCACCGGGGCGTTCCTGGACCGCGGCACCATCTGGCTGCTGACCCTGTGCCTGATCCCGGTGGTGGTGTCGGTCGTGTACGGCCGGGACTTCGTCCGGGACTCCCGCCTGGCCGAGAGCCGCCTCGAGCTGGAGCGGCGGGCGGAGGAGGTCCTCAGCCAGGAGGACCTGGCCCCGAAGCGCTGGGCGGAGCGGCTGGCACCCGAGGACCTCCCCGACATCAGCGGGTTCGAGGTCGGTCGGGTGTACCAGGCCGGCACCGGTCTGATGGCCGGCGACTTCTACGACGTGTTCCGGGTGGCCCCCACCCGTGTCGCCGCGGTCATCGGCGACGTCACCGGCCACGGCATCGAGCCGTCCATCACCGCCTTCCAGGCCAAGTACCTGCTCCGGGTGTTCCTCCGGCAGTTCCGAGACCCGGCCCAGGCGCTGGAGGAGCTCAACGCCCAGCTCTCCGCCCTCGGCCGGGCCGAGGAGATGATCTCGCTGTGCGTCGTGGTGTGCGACACCGACGCCGGCACCATCCGCTACGCCTCGGCCGGTCACCCGGCGGTCTGGCTCTGGCACGAGAAGGACGTCCGCCCGCTGCGCAGCACCGGCCCGCTGCTCATGCTCGACCCCAGCGGGACCTACCACTCCCGGGAGCTCCGCCTGGACCCCGGCGACCTGGTCCTGCTCTACACGGACGGCCTGTCCGAGGCCCGGGCCGGGGACCAGCTCTTCGGCGAGGAGCGCATCGCCAACGCCATCCGCCGGGACCCGGGCGCCGACCCCGACGTCCTGGTGAAGTCGCTGCTGGAGCAGGCGCGGGATTTCGCCCGCCAGCCCATCACCGACGACATCGCCATCCTCGCCCTGCGCCGGGACTGACCGCAGCGGCGCCCGGACCCCCGGCCCGCAGGGGAGCGGTCGGTAGGATCGGACGGTGACCGACGACGTGCCTGCCACCTCCCCGCTGGGGGAGCCCCACACCACGCCCACCGACCGCGAGCGGGTGGCCGCCGCCGCCGAGCGGGCCCTGGCCGGGAACCTGGCCAAGGTGGGCGACAAGCTGGAGAAGCAGGGGAAGCTGTTCGTCCGCGACCGCCTGGACCTGCTGCTCGACGCCGGCTCGTTCGTGGAAGACGGCCTGCTGGCCAACACGTCGGCGGCGGACCTCCCCGCCGACGGCGTGGTCACGGGCGTGGGCCGCATCGACGGCCGTGCCGTGGTGGTGGTGGCCAACGACCCCACCGTGAAGGCCGGATCGTGGGGCGCCCGCACCGTGGAGAAGATGATCCGGGCCGCGGAGTACGCGCTCAAGCACGAGCTGCCGATCTTCTGGCTGGTCGACTCCGCCGGCGCCCGCATCACCGATCAGGTGGAGCTGTTCCCGGCGCGCCGCGGCGCCGGCCGGATCTTCTACAACCAGGTCAAGCTGTCGGGCCGCGTCCCGCAGATCTGCTGCCTGTTCGGCCCGTCGGCCGCCGGCGGCGCGTACATCCCGAGCTTCTGCGACATCGTGATCATGGTCGAGGGCAACGCCTCGATGTACCTGGGCTCGCCCCGGATGGCGGAGATGGTCATCGGCGAGAAGGCGTCGCTGGAGGAGACCGGCGGGGCGCGCATGCACGCCAGCGTC
>CALANQ010000279.1 GCA_937926025.1 uncultured Acidimicrobiales bacterium | reverse complement strand
CCGCCCGCACCAGATCCCCCGCCTCGACCACATCACCCGGCGACAACCCCACCGCCACCAGACCCTCCACCCCCGCACGGAACGCCGCCAACGCCTCCCGCACCCGAGGATCTGCCGCTGCTGCCATGACCTCATCATGCAGACAGGGTCTGACAGTCAATCGACCCATGACCGCATCTTTCAGCATATTTCACCGCGGGAACGGCCATGACCGTCTCCACGCACGGCGCCCGGACGAGGTGGCAACCTGGGCGGGTGCTGGAGGAGCTGGACTTCGTGTACCTGCCGAGCATCGATGCGGGGCGGCGGGACTTCTGATGGCCGACGTGGACGTGTTCGCCATCGACGAGGTCATCGACCTGTACCGCATCGACCCGGCCGAGTTCGTGGAGGCCCGGGCCGCGCTGGTGAAGGAGCTGCGGGCGGCCAAGCGGGCCGACGAGGCCAAGGCGGTGGTGAAGCTGCGCAAGCCGACGGCCGCGGCCTGGGCGCTGGACCAGGTGGCGGCTGAGCAGCCCGAACTGATCGAGGCGGCGCTGGCGGCGGGCGAGGCGCTGCAGGCCGCCACCACCGAGACGCTCGAAGGTGACCGGTCCAACCTGCGGGCCGCGACCGAGGCCGAGCAGCGGGCCAGCGCGGCCGTGCTCGATGCCGCCGCCGGCCACGCGGCCCTCACCGTCGACCACCGGGAGAAGGCGGCGGCGTCGCTGCGGGCGGCGATCGGCGACGAGGCGGTCCGGGCCGAGCTGCTGGCGGGCGTGCTGGCGGCGGACCACGAGCCGCCGGCCATGGGGTTCACCGCGGCCGCAGCGGCTGCAGAGCTCGACGAGGCACCGAGCAAGAAGGCGCCGGCGAAGAAGGCACCCGCGAAGACCGTCGGCAGGAAGCCCTCGGCGAAGGCGCAGCTGGCCGCCGTGCCCGACGAGGAGCGGCCCGCGCGGGCGAAGCGGAAGATCCGGCGGGTGGGCACGCCGAGCTCGGCCAAGCGCCAGCCGGTGGACGAGGTCGACGCCAGGCGCCGAGCCAAGGAGGTCGAGCGGCTCCAGGCCGAAGAGGCGGAGCGCCGCCGAGCGGAGGCCGAGCGGGCGAAGGAGCGCAAGCGCCAGCAGGCTGCGCTCGACGCCGCCGCCAAGGCCGAGGAGACGGCGGCGACCCGCCGCACCGAGGCCGACGCGGCCATCGCCGAGGCGGAGCAGGCCGAGGCGGCGGCGGCGGCCGGACCCCCCGAATGACCGGGTGTACCGTTCGGTCATGACCGAGGGACAGGACCGGGCCGAGGACTTCGACGAGGACGTGATCGGCGAGGACGCCGAGGAGGACCCGGCACCCCCGGCGCCCGAGGAGTCCGCGGTGCACGCCATCGACGAGGGCCTCGGCGGCTTCGACTCCGAGGTCGACGACCCGGCGCTCGAGGACGCCTGGGAGCTCGACCCCGAGGTCGAGCGCTAGGCCCCCGGGCCGGCCGGCGGGACGCGAAGAGGGGCGGAGCCGAAGCCCCGCCCCTCCCCTGGTTCTCAGCTCGCGGTGGGGGTCAGATGGCCCGGTTGGCGAACTCGTTGCTGGCCAGCAGCTGGGCCAGCAGGGTCTGGGTGGGCGTGCCGCTCTGCAGCTTGCCGGCCCAGTAGGTGCGGCCCGACGGGTCGACCGAACGGCCGAGGATCAGCCGGAAGGAGTCATCGACGATGATCTTCTTGGCGTCGAGGCTGGCCAGCAGGTCGGTGGCCACGGCCGCCTGGCTGCGACGGCTCAGCTCGCCGGCAGGGCGTCGACGACACCGAAGTTGGTGCCCCCGGCCTTGGTCCGGAACTCGGGCGAACCGAGCAGCTGGGCCTGGACCGCCTGGTAGGAGGTGCCGGAGCCGAGCTTGTTGGACCAGTAGGTCACGCCACCGGAGTCGGCCTCACGGCCGAGGATGGTGCGGAACTGCTCCCGCACCCACAGGCGCCGCGCCTCGGGCGACGTGGTGACCGTCTTGGTGAACGAGCCCTTGGACAGGCCCTTGTCGAGCTTGCCGCTCCAGTAAGCCAGACCGCTGGGGTCGACCGCCCGGTTGAGGACGAGCTGGTTCTTGAAGACGGCGTTCACGTACCGCTGGTTGGCGGTGCCGGTGCGGATGGTGCCGAACACCTGCTCGGCCGGGTCGAAGGCGTAGCGCCCCCGCATGCCGGACTTCAGGTTGTCCGTGGTGTCCCGCGGCTGGTTGCCGAAGTTGTGGTACGGGATGGTGGCGTCGGCGATGGTCACCGTGCCCGACGCGCAGTCGAGGTTGGCGCCGTAGTGGTCGGTGCCGGCCCGGAGGAACACGTTGCCGAAGGGGCGGATCGTGTACGGGGTGTCGGCGTAGCCGGTGCCGATGACGTCGATGGTGGGCGCATCGTCCTGACCGGGGGCGGCCAGGGCGAACGTGACCTTCGAGGGACCGTCGGCGGTCCAGGTGCTGGACCCGAAGGTGAGCACCTTGTCGAGGGCGGAGATGCTTTCATCGGAGTTGGTCTTGTTCTCCGGCGTCGGGTCCTTGATCACCACGTCGTAGGTGGTGTCGAGGTACAGGCGCTGGGTCTTCTCGACCGTGTTCCGGCCTTCGACGTACACCCAGCCCTCCAGCTTCTGCGTGGAGGTGAACTCGGTGGCGAGGTCGGCGTTGTCGAACTGCCCGGCCGCGTACAGCGACTTGAGCAGGCCCGACATCACGTTGACGTCGACCTTCACGCTGGGCACGGTCACCTTGGTGCCGTCGACCACGGGGGCCTGCGGGAACGAGACGCCGATCTTGAACGGCTCGATCTCGCGGCCGCGGTAGCGGCCGAGCCCCGAGATGCACTCGAAGGTGTTCTGCGACGGGTCGCCGTAGACGGTCCTCGACGTGGTGGTGTCCGCGGTGGGGGTGAAGCCGTAGCGACCCCGGCTCCCCGACGCCAGGTTGTTGTCGGGGTTGCGGACGTAGTTCCCGAAGTTGTGGTACGGGATCG
>CALANQ010000278.1 GCA_937926025.1 uncultured Acidimicrobiales bacterium | reverse complement strand
CCGACGTGCTCGAAGCGGGCGCACACCGGTTCGCCCGCGAAGGGCAGCACCACCGCCCAGTAGCCCGTGCCGTCGAGGGCCGACAGGTCCGAGGTGACATCCCGCAAGCCGGTGAGCAGCCGGTCGCCGACCACGGCGAGCGGGGGAGCAGACGGCAGCCGGACCACCGCCGGAGCGTACGCAACCCCACCCGCACCCCGCCCCAGGCTCCGATCGGGTCACGAATCGGTCAGGCGTGGGAGCGACCCCCTACGCTCCGTCCCGATGGAATTCGAGTTCACCGAAGAGCAGGAGATGTTCCGCAAGGTGGTGCGGGACTTCGCCGAGACCGAGATCGCGCCGTACGCGGAGGCGTGGGACCGCGACCACGTGTTCCCCACCGACACCGTGCGGGCCATGGGCGAGCTGGGCCTCTTCGGCCTCCCGTTCCCCGAGGAGTACGGCGGCTCCGGCAGCGACTTCACCACCCTGTGCATCGCCATCGAGGAGCTCGGGCGGGTCGACCAGTCGATGTCGATCACGCTCGAGGCCGGCGTCGGACTGGGCGCCAACCCGATCTTCACGTTCGGCACCGAGGAGCAGAAGCAGCGCTGGCTCCCCGACCTCTGCGCCGGGCGCACGCTGGGCGGCTTCGGCCTCACCGAGCCCGACGCCGGCAGCGACGCCGGCGGCACCCGCACCCGCGCTGTGCTCGACGAGTCCACGAACGAGTGGGTCATCAACGGCGAGAAGGCATTCATCACCAACTCGGGCACCGACATGACGGCGCTCGTCACGATCACCGCCCGGACCGACGCCCCCGGCAGCACCGGCAAGCCCGAGATCAGCACGATCATCGTCCCCGCCGGCACCCCCGGCTTCGAGGTGCAGCCGCCCTACCGCAAGATGGGCTGGCACGCCTCGGACACCCACGGCCTCTCGTTCGTGGACTGCCGGGTGCCCGCCGAGAACCTGCTCGGCGAGCGGGGCCGGGGCTTCGCCAACTTCCTGGCCACCCTCGACGACGGGCGCGTCGCCATCGCCGCCCTCGCCGTCGGCGTCATCCAGTGCTGCCTCGAGGAGAGCGTCCGCTACGCCAAGGAGCGCAACGCCTTCGGCAAGCCCATCGGCTCGTACCAGGCCGTGGCCTTCAAGTGCGCCGATCTGGCCGTGATGGCCGAGCAGGCCCGCAACATCACCTACCACGCCGCCTGGCTCAAGGATCAGGGCAAGCCGTTCAAGCACGAGGCCGCCATGGCCAAGCTCTACGCCACCGAGGCGGCGGTCACCGCCACCCGCGAGGCCACCCAGATCTTCGGCGGGTACGGCTTCATGGA
>CALANQ010000277.1 GCA_937926025.1 uncultured Acidimicrobiales bacterium | reverse complement strand
CGGCGCGCTCTGCTCGACGGTGCCCTCGACCTGCTCCGCGACCGCAGCCTCGACAACCTCGGCATCCGCGAGGTCACCCGGGCCGCCGGCGTGGCCCCGGCCGCGTTCTACCGGCACTTCCAGCGCATCGACGACCTCGGCCTGGTCCTCGTGGAGGAGGCCTTCGCCACCCTCCGGGAGCTCATGAACGAAGCCCGACGGGGGGCCGCCGACACCGACGACATCATCCACGACTCCGTGATGGTCCTCGTGGAGCACGTGCGCGCCCACCACGACCACTACCGGTTCATCGCCCGCGAGCAGTTCTCCCCCGTGGTCCCGGTGAAGCTCGCCATCCGCCGAGAGATCAAGCTGTTCGCCACGGAGCTGTCCACCGACCTGGCCCGCCTCCCCGTCACCAACACGTGGTCCAGCCCGGACCTGGTGATGCTGGCCGACCTGATCGTGGGCCTCATGGTCGACACGGCCAAGCGCCTCCTCGACGTGCTGGAGGAGGCCCCCGACCGCGAGCCCGAGGTGGTGCGGGAGACCGAGCGCCGCCTCCGCTACCTCAGCTTCGGCGCCAGCTCCTGGCACCCGAAGGGCTGACCCGCCCTAGGCGGGCGTCAGGTGGAAGACGCGGAGGTTGCGGCCGCTGGACTTCACGTAGTCGTTGTAGGCGGGCCAGACGGCGATGAGCTTGGGCCACGTCTCGGCCTTCTCCTCGTCGGTGAGGAGGTGGGCCAGGACCTGGGTGTCCTTGTGCTCGAACGAGACGTTGGCGTTGGGGTCGGCGATCAGGTTGCCGGTCCAGGCCGGGTGCTTCTCCTGGCCGAAGTTGGAGCCGACCACCCACCAGCCGCCGTCGCCGTCGGGCACGCACGCCAGGGGCGACTCCCGGGGCAGGCCCGACTTGATGCCGGTGGTGGTGAGCACCATCGACGGCACCATCATCTTGCTGACGATCACCCGGCCGCCGGTGAGCTTGTGGAGCGTGCGGTCCAGCGGCGGCACCACCTTGGGCCCGACCTTGCGGAACCAGGAGCTGGTCGCCATCTTGCGGGTGAGCTTCCCGATCGGGCCATCGACATCGAACGCAGGCATGAGGTGAGAGGCTACGGCCCATGAGCGCGCCGCCGTACCCCTGGGCCGACAAGCACGTGGTCATCACCGGCGGGTCGAGCGGCATCGGCGAGGCGCTCGCCGGCGCCCTCGCCGCGAAGGGCAGCCGGCTCACGCTGCTGGCCCGGGGAGCCGACCGGTTGGCGGCCGTGGCCGAGCCCCTCGGGGCCACGGGCGTGCCGTGCGACGTCAGCGACCGCGACGCGGTGACCGACGTGCTGGCGACGGCCGCCGCCGAGCGGGGCCCGGTCGACGTGCTGGTCTGCTCCGCGGGCATCACGCTGCCGGGCCGGTTCCTCGAGGCCGACGACCAGACCTTCCGGGACATGATCGACGTCGACTACTACGGCACGCTCTGGCCGGTGCGGGCCGTCGCACCCTCGATGGCCGAGCGCCGGACGGGCTCCATCATCGGGGTGGCGTCGGCCGCGGCGCTGGTCGGCGTGTACGGGTACGCGGCGTACGGGGCGGCCAAGTTCGCGGTCCGGGGGCTGTTCGAGACGCTGCGCACCGAGCTGGTCCCCCACGGGGTCCACGTGGGCTGCGTCTACCCGCCCGACGTTGACACGCCGATGCTGGCCGCCGAGAACCTGGTGAAGCCGGCCGAGACCAAGGCGATCGCCGGGTCCATCAAGCCCATCTCCGCCGACCAGGTGGCCCAGGCGATCATCCGCGGCGTGGAGAAGCGCCAGGCCGAGATCTACGCCGACGCCCAGACCCGGGCCCTCGCCCGCACCGTGGCCCTCGCCCCCGCGGTCTACCGCACCCTCTTCGACCAGCGCGTCCGCAAGGTCTGAGCCACCCCGGGCGTGGCGACCCTCCGACCCCCGTCCGACTGGGCCGATGCCCAGCGCGAGTTCCACGCCGCCTACCGCCGTGACCCCACCCAGTTCCGCCGGCGGCGCGTGGCCGTGACGTGGCTCACCCGGGGCGAGCTCGACCTGAATCCGGAACCAGACCA
>CALANQ010000276.1 GCA_937926025.1 uncultured Acidimicrobiales bacterium | reverse complement strand
CGTAGCTCACCTCCACCACGTAGTAGCGGGCGAACGTGAAACCCAGCTTGAAGATGAGCCCGGCGATGAGGAGCTTGCGCAGCTTGAGGTCACGCGGGTTGCTGGAGAGCCAGACGCAGATCGGGATCGACACCACCAGGGCGCCGACGAGGATCAGGATCGGAACCCAGGTGTCGGGGCTCATCCGCGTGGCGATGAACCAGAAGGCCGTCAGCACCGAGAGGACGAGGAAGCTGCCGATGATGGTGGCGGTCCCGTCGCCGGGTGCCATCCACCCCGGGAAGCGGCGGCGGAAGCGCTGGGCCACGGGGTTCGGGCGCGCGCTAAGCACGGAACGATCCCCTCCGGTTCGGCACCCGACGATGGTACGCGCCGGTCACCCCCGGACCCGAGTCATCCCGGCAGATCGGCGCCCGGCCCGCGCCCACGGACGGTGCCAGGCGGCACGCGGTCACGATGCCACCGTCGAGCGCCAGCTCTCGAGCATGAGGACGTCCCACAGCTCGTAGGACCGGTCGCGCTTCCCGCTCTGGTGCTCGGCCCAGGCCGCTCGGACCGGCGCCGGGTCGATCAGGCCACCGGCGGCGAGGGCGTCGGGGCGGAGCAGATCTTCGGCCCACGGCCGCAGGGGCCCGCGCAGCCACGTGGCGATGGGCACTCCGAACCCGCTCTTGGGCCGGTCGAACAGGTCCCGGGGGTGGCGCCGGGCCAGCAGGTCGCGCGGGGCCCGCTTGCCTTCACCACCCTCGATCTTCATCGCCAGCGGCAGCCGGGCGGCCACGGCCAGGACCTCGTGGGAGAGCAGCGGCACCCGAGCCTCCAGGCCGAACGCCATCGACGCCCGGTCCACCTTCACCAGCACGTCGTCGGGCAGGTAGGTGAGCGCGTCCACCGCCATGATCTGCTCGGCCAGGCTGCTGGCCCGGGGCCAGTCCGCCCGGCGGTGGGTGAGCGTGGCGGGCTCGTCCGCGCCGCGGACCAGGTCGGTGGGGTGCTGCCAGTGCGACACCAAGCGGCCGTAGGCATCGGCTTCGTCGCGCGCCCCGGCCACCAGCGCCACCTTCTCCACCTTGAGGCCGAGCAGGCGGGGCCGGCGCCGCTCCGGGATGAGGCGGCCGGCCCGGTCCCAGGTGCCGGGCGCCGGCCAGGCCAGCGCCGAGGCCGCGGCTCGGCGGGGCCCGCTGGGGACCCGGCCCAGGCGGTCCCAGACCCGAGGCAGCCAGAGGTGGCGGTTGTAGCCGCCGAACAGCTCGTCGCCGCCGTCACCCGAGAGCGCCACGGTGACCGAGCGGCGGGCCAGCTCGGAGACCAGCAGCGTGGGCAGCTGGGAGGAGTCGCCGAAGGGCTCGTCCCACCGCGATGCCAGCGTCGGCACCTGGGCGAGCGCGTCGGCGGCGGTGACCACCAGCTCCGTGTGGTCCGCCCCGATCCGCTCGGCCACGTCACGGGCGTGCGACGACTCGTCGTGGTCGCGGTCCGGGCTCCCGATGGTGAACGTCTGGAGCGGGCGATCGGACGCCTCCGCCGCCAGGGTGGACACCAGTGAGGAGTCGATGCCGCCGGAGAGGAACGATCCGAGCGGGACGTCGGCGCGGAGCCGGCGCCGCACGGCGTCGCCCAGGACCCGGTCCAGCTCGTCGAGCGCCTCGGCCGGGTCCCGGAACGGGTCGATGGCCCCCGCCTCCACCACCTCCGCCAGCGACCAGTAGGGCCGGGGCTCGCCGGCGGTGCCGCCCCGGACCTCGACCCAGTGACCGGCCGGGACCTTGCGCGCCGACGCGTGGATGGTCCACGGGGCGGGCACGTACTTGAACCGCAGGAACAGGGCTGCGGCATCGGGGTCCACCGAGGCGTCGAAGCCGGGCACCGCTCGCAGCGAGCCGAGCTCGGACCCGAAGACCATGCCGCCGGCGATGCGGCCGTAGGCCAGCGGCTTCTCCCCCACTCGGTCCCGAGCCAGGACGAGGCGCCGCTCGTGGCGGTCCCAGGCCGCGAAGGCGAACATGCCGTCGAGCTGCTCCAGCGTGCGCTCCGGACCCCAGGCGTCGAGGGCCTCGACCAGCACCTCGGTGTCGGACTCCCCTCGGAACCGGACCCCGGCGGCGGCCAGCGGGCGGGCCAGGTCGGCGGCGTTGTAGATCTCGCCGTTGTAGGTGAGGACCCAGCGCCCGCTGCGGCTGGTCATGGGCTGGGCGCCGCCCTCCCCCAGGCCCACCACCGCCAGCCGTCGGTGGCCCAGCGCCAGGCCGGCGTCCTCATCGATCCAGGCGCCGGCCGCGTCGGGGCCGCGGTGCGCCACCGCATCGGTCATGGCCTCGACGATGGTCTGCAGGTCCCGCCGCCCGCCGGGCACCCAGATGCCCGCGATGCCACACATGCTGCGGGTGTCCTCCTGCGATCCCCCGAGGTCGGACCGAACGGCCCGTGCCAAGGTTAGGGGGTGCGACCCCGCTTCCCGAACCGCCCGGTCGCGCTGCCGTGAACACCGCCCTGGCGGCGCGCTGGCACGCCGAGTTCGCGGTCCAGGCGGCCGTCGCCGGAGCCGTCGCGCTGGCCGTGGTCCTGGCGGTGCGACGCCCGCGCTGGGCCCTCGGCGCCGCGTCGCTCGCTGCGATCATCGCCTTGGTGCCCGAGCGGGCCAGCGGGTGGGTGGTGCTCGGCGTGGCCGTCCTGGCGGTCGGCGGCGGGCGCTCGGGACGGGCCGGCCGGCTGCTGGCGCTCGCCGGCCTCGGTGCGCTGCTGCTCGATCTCCGGGCCGAGGGCGGGACCGTGGTGCTGGTGGTGGGCGCCTCCGGCCTGCTCCTCCTGGCCGCAGACCGATCCCTCCCGGGCCGGCTCCCCGCCCCGGCGATGGGGGCGGTGTTCCTGGTGGTCGGCGGTGCCCTGTGGCTGTGCGTGCCCGACACCGAGGAGGTCCTGGTGATCACGGGGTCGGTGGCGGTGTCGATCGTGGCGGGCGCCGTCAGCGCCGCCGTTGGGCGGACCGGGGCGGCCCGGCTCCTCGCCGGTTCCTGGCTGGCCCCGTTCACCGCCCTGGCCTGGGGCGCCGGCCACGGGTTCCGCGGCCGGCCCGCCGGATCGGTGGCGGTGGTCGCCGTCACGGCCATGGTGGCGTGCTGGCCGCTGGTCGATCGCCGGCTGCTCCGACGGACGGCCTCCGACGGCCCGGTGCGGTGGCCGTGGGCGGCGGCCACGGCCCTGGTGGTGGCCGCTGCCGCCGCCGTGGTGGCCCGCTCCGCCGGGCTCCAGCACCAGGTCGGCGGCAGCACCCGCGCGGTGGCGGCATCCCTGCTGGCGGTCGCCGCCTGGTGGACCGCGGTGAGCCTCGCCTCCAGCCGGCGCAGCGGTTCGCCCTCCTGAAGGGGCCGCCGCTACCGTGGCCGCCTCTTCCGCAACGACCCTTCCAGGAGCACACGACACCATGGCTGAACTCGGATACGACGGCAAGGTCGCAGTCATCACCGGCGCCGGCGGCGGCCTCGGCCGATCGCACGCCCTCGAGCTGGCCAAGCGCGGTGCGCTGATCGTCGTCAACGACCTCGGCGGCTCCGTCGACGGTCAGGGCGGCTCGCACACGGCAGCCCAGCAGGTGGTCGACGAGATCAAGGCCGCCGGCGGCGACGCCGTCGCCAACTACGACACCGTGGCCACCCCCGAGGGCGGCCAGGCCATCATCCAGACGGCGCTCGACAGCTTCGGCCGGGTCGACATCGTCATCAACAACGCCGGCATCCTCCGGGACTCGTCGTTCAAGAACATGACCCCCGAGCTGCTCGAGCCGGTCATCGACGTGCACCTCAAGGGCGCCTTCTACGTCACCCACGCCGCCTGGAACCTCATGCGCGACCAGAACTACGGCCGCATCGTCAACACCTCCTCGGCCGCGGGCATCTTCGGCAACTTCGGCCAGACCAACTACGGCGCCGCCAAGGCCGGCCTGGTGGGCTTCACCCGGGTCCTCGCCGTCGAGGGTGCGAAGAACAACATCAAGGCCAACGCCATCGCCCCGGTGGCCAAGACCCGCATGACCGAGGAGCTCCTCGGCGCCATGGCCGACAAGCTCAACCCCGAGTTCATCACCCCCGTCGTGGCCTGGCTGGCCCACGAGGACGTGCCGGTGTCGGGCGAGGTCTACTCGTGCGGCGGCGGTCACGTGGCCCGCGTGTTCACCGGTGTGACGCAGGGCTGGACCGACACCGAGTCCCTCACGGTCGAGGACATCCGCGACCACTTCGACGAGATCCGCAACGAGGACGGCTACGCCGTCCCCGCGAACCTCACCGAGGAGCTCATGGGCACGCTGAAGGCCCTCGGCGGCTGAGCCTGCCGCCTTGCGGCAAACGATCTGCGCTCCGGTGCCCGTCCCTCCGGGGGCGGGCACCGTGCGTTCTCAGCGAACGATGTCGGCCAGCGCCGAAGCCAGCCCCAAGGAGAACCGGCGGTAGCCGTCGAGGCGGCGGTACTCCGCGCTGACCACCCGGATCCGACGGCGGCGGACCGCGCCGAGCGCACCGCGCATCCGGAGGTGGCGCTGGGCCGCCGCCAGCCGGGCCAGGGTCTCGCCGTCGGCCAGGTCGGCGGCCTCCAGCCGCTTGCGGATCTCCTCGAGGTGTGCGGCGTGGTAGCCGAGCCGGCGGTTCACCTCGGCCCGCCGGTGCACGAACTGCGCAGCCAACAGCGCGGTGCGGGGCGCGAGCCGTCGGGCGCGGAACGCCCGGATGCCGCTCTGCTGGGCCGGGTGGATGCGGTAGTCGACCAACTTCTCGGGCACCGTGACCACCGGGCCCGCCGCTGCGGCCATCAGCGACATCCATCGGTCGTACATCATCCGCGGCAGTCCGGGGTGGACGTCGGCCGGGAACGGCAGCAGGGCCGGGAGGAGGTCGGCGCGGATGGCCATGGTGCACCCCGACACGGCCTGGTGCGACAGGAGCTGACCGAAGGGGTCGAGCGATACCAGCTGGACGTTGCGGGGCGAGAAGCCGGCGACCCGCCAGCGGGATCGGCCGATCACGCGCGAGTGTGGGTCGATGAGGCGGGCATCGGAGAACGCCATCAGTGCATCCGGCCGCTCGGCCAGCCCCCGCAACAGCACCTCCAGCTTCTCGGGAGCCCAGTGATCGTCCTGGTCGCAGACCACCAACACGTCGCCCGTGGCCCGTCGCAGACCCTCCTCGAACGTGGCCCAGGTGCCCCGGTGCTCCGAGCGGGCCACGAGGCGCACCGGGGCGGGTGAACGCTCGGCGAACGCCTCGACCAGGGCAACCGTGCCGTCGTCGGAGGCATCGTCGACGACGACGACCTCGTCGGGCTGGCGCGTCTGCTCGACGAG
This sequence comes from uncultured Acidimicrobiales bacterium, assembly GCA_937926025.1. Taxonomy (GTDB): domain Bacteria; phylum Actinomycetota; class Acidimicrobiia; order Acidimicrobiales; family Iamiaceae; genus Aquihabitans. The sequence continues at coordinate 3,008 of CALANQ010000276.1, read as the reverse complement.
CGAGGCCAGCTGCTCGGCCACGTAGCGGGAGCCGTTGAAGGTGGCGAGCACCACGCTGACCCGGTCACGCCGGATCTCGTGGTGCTCCGCAGGATCCCTCACCGAGTCGACGTTAGCGGCTCGGTCCCGCGGGACAGCCAAGCACCGCTCGGCGCTGGGACCCGATGGGGATCGGTCACGACGGCAGGCCGAGCCCGGCCAGCGCCTCGTCCAGGTCGGCGGCCCGACCGACCCCGGCCAGCTCGACCGCCGTGCCTCGACCATCGGCATCAGGCCCGACGAGGACGGCCCCCACGCCGACGGCGTGCGCCGCCTGGATGTCCCGGACGCTGTCCCCCACCAGGACCGCCTGCGCCGCCGGCACACCGGAGGCAAGGACCGCCTCCTCCACCAAGAGGGGCCGAGGCTTGCGGCAGCGGCAGCCGTCCCCGGGCGCATGAGGGCAGCAGAAGATCCCGACCAGGTCCACCTCGCGGCGCCGGAGATCCTCGGCGAGCCACCGGTGCACCGCACCCACCTCGGCCTCGGTCACCGTCCCCCGGCCGATGCCCGACTGGTTGGTGGCGATGGAGACCCGCACCCGGGCCACCGCCAGCCGGGCCAGCCCGGCCAGCGCGCCGCGCTCCCACACCCACTCGTCCACCGACGCCAGCCAGCCCTCGACCGGGCGGTTCAGCACACCGTCGCGATCGAGCACCACGTGGGCGATGGGGCGGGTCACCGGGCAGCCTCCGCGTCGAGCCGTTCCAGGTAGCGGCGGACACCGTCCTCGAGCGGCGTGAAGGGTCGCGCCCAGCCGGCGCGGCGCAGCGGCCCGAGGTCAGCGCAGGTGGCGGCCTGGTAGCGGCCCTTCAACGACTCCGGGAAGGGCACGTACTCGATCCGACCGACACCCCGCCTGGCGATCACGGCGCTCGCCAGGTCCTCGAACGTGCGGCTCGTCCCGGTCCCGCAGTCGACGATGCCGCTGCGGTCGGGTCCCTCGGCGAACCACCGGACCACCGCCACCACATCGTCGACGGACACGAAGACCCCCCCGGGCTGCCCCGCCGGTGCTGACCGGCCTCGGCGCCCTCCCCCGCGCCGAACAGGCGGGCCACCCCCGAGGAGCGGATCTGGTCGTCGACCTGGAGGACCATGCTGGCCATCGGCCCCTTGTGCCGCTCACCCGGTCCGTAGACGTTGAAGTACCGCAGCCCCACGATGGGGGCCCGGCGGCCCGGCGTGCGCTCCCGCACCACGGCGTCGACCGCCGCCTTCGACCGCGCGTACCCGTTGAGCGGGTCCTCCCCCCCGACACCCCGGCCGTGGACAGCAGCGGAGGACGCGTACACGAGCGGCACGCGATCGCGCTGACAGGCGTCGAGGACCGACACCGAGTAGCGCACGTTGTTGTCCCAGAGGAACGTCTCGTCGGCCTCCGTGGTGTCCGAGCAGGCGCCCTGGTGAAGGACGACGTCGACGCCGCGGAGCGCGTTCGGGCGGGCGAGCGCCGCCCGGAAGGCCTCCTGGCCGACGTGGTCTTCGACGTCGACCCCGTGGAGGGTGCCGCCCGGGCCTTCACCGGTTGCGTCGTCGACCACGACGACCTCGTGACCATCGCCGACCAGGGACCGGACCAGGCGGGAGCCGATGAACCCGGCACCGCCCGTCACGATGATCACCGGCTCACCCCTACACTGCGACAGCCGTGGGGAACCAGCGAATGGGCATCGAGCGGATGCGTCGCATCGACGCCACCGCGGGACGCGCCGCCTGCGCCGTCCTCACCCTGCTCCGGCGCTGGGGCGTGGGACGCCCGGAGGATCCGGGACCGCCGCGCGCCATCGTGGTGATCAAGCTCGCCGAGCAAGGGGCGACGGTGGCCGCCCTTCCGGCCCTGCGCCGAGCGGCGGAGCTCGTCGGCCCGGACCGGGTGTACGTGTGCGTGTTCGCCGAGAACCGGGCCATCCTCGACGAGCTGGACGTGGTCCCGGCAGCCAACGTGCTCGAGATCCGGACGTCGACGGTGGGGGTCCTGGTGCGAGATGTCCTCCGGACGGTGCGTCGGTGCCGTCGGCTGCGCATCGACGCCGGGGTCGACCTGGAGTTCTTCTCGCGCTCGTCTGCCGCGCTGCTGTACCTCACCGGCGCACGCCGGCGCGCCGGCCTGCACTCGTTCTCGGGCGAGGCCCACGGGCGGGGCGATCTGATGACTCGGCGGGTCAGCGCGAATCCCCTGCAGCACGTCAGCCACACGTTCCGTGCGCTGGTGGAAGCGCTGGTCCTTCCGGTGGAGCAGCTCCCGGCCATCGACGCCGGGCCGTGGGATCTCGAGGCGCCGGACCCCATCGCTCCCAGCGACGACGTGCGGGAACGGGCCCGGGCCCTGGTCGACGCCGACGACCGCCCGCCGTGCGTCCTGCTCAACCCCAACGCCGGGGACCTGGTCCCGCTGCGCCGGTGGCCCGAGGCCCACTATGTGGACCTGGCCCGCTCGCTGCTGGAGCGCCACCAGGACCTGCGCATCCTGGTCACGGGGGCGTCCGACGAAGCCGCCGCCGCCGAGCGCCTGGTCCGGCGGATCGACCACGTCCGGTGCCGATCGGTCGCCGGCCGCACCACGATGCCGGAGCTGCTCGCGCTCTACTGGGAGGCAGACGTCCTGGTCACGAACGACAGCGGACCCGCCCACTACGCCGCCCTCAGCCCGATCGACATCGTCCCGCTGTTCGGGCCTGAGTCACCGGCGGTCTTCGGGCCGACGTCCGCCCGCAGCCACCCCATCTGGCTCGGCCTGCCGTGCAGCCCGTGCGTCAACGCGTTCAACGACCGCCGATCACCCTGCCGGGACAACGTGTGCATGCAGCGCATCGCCCCGACGGCGGTGGCCGACGTGGTCTCGGAGCTGCTGGCGGCCCGACCGCCGCGCTGAACCCCCGGAACAGCCTTCACCGACCCTGGCGTCCCTCGGACAGCCCGGTGGTCGACCAGCCCGGGAGCAGCGGCACCAGCACGACCGCCCCGCC
>CALANQ010000275.1 GCA_937926025.1 uncultured Acidimicrobiales bacterium | reverse complement strand
GTTGGTGTGAAGATTGGGCCAGGACACCAATCTTCACACCAACTTCGGTGGGGTGGGCGAGGTCGGAGCGGGGGCGTGGGCGACTCGGGGCCTCAGCGGGCGAGGGCGGCCCGGATGGTGGCGAGGGTCTGCTGGGGGCGGAGGGTGAGGTCGTCCCAGGTGAACCGGAGGACCCGCCAGCCAGCGGCCATGAGGCGGTTGTCGCGGATGCGGTCCGCCTCGCGGCTGCTCAGCCCGTCGTGGTAGCGCCCGCCGTCGAGCTCGACCACCAGGCGAGCACCCCGCCACAGGCAGTCCACCCGGCCGATCAGCTGGTCATCGCCGAGGTGGACCTCGAACTCCGGCTCGGGCAGGCCGCCCTCGGCGAAGAGCCGGCGGCCGACCCGCTCGAGCTCGCTTGCCGGGGGGACGTAGCCCTCGCCCCGTGCGTCGAGGAGGGACCGCATGGCGACCGTCCCGCGCCGGCCCTGGCCGGCGAGGACGAAGAACACCTCGTTCACCTGGCGGAGCGTGCACAGCTTGCGGCTGAGGGCGAAGTCCAGCGCCTGCTCGGCCCGCAGCTCGGGCACCACCCCGGCGAGGTCGAAGATCGTGCGGGCGATGGTGGTGACGGGGACGCCGTGCCGCACCGTGACGTGATGGGGAGGGAGCCGCAGCGTCCCGTGGATCCGGCCCAGCGGCGTGCGCCGGTTGCGGGCGTGGACGACGGTCACCTCCGGGCGACCGCCGTAGCCGGGGATCCCCCAGTGGGCGGCCGCGGCGCGATGGGAGCCGGCGGCCGGCACCCGGTGCACGAGCACGGCCGCCAGCAGGTCCTGGGCAGCGGAGCGAGGGGCGCCCTCGATGCGGTAGACGCCCTCGCCGAGCCGGGCGCACCACCTCGACCAGACGAGGCGCCGGAGCGCATCGCGGGTGAGGCCACAGCCGGCCGCCTGGTGCGAGGTGAACAGCCCGTGCTGACGTCGGGCCAGACGGGTCAGCGGAGCGACATCGGGTTCCACCTGACCCGGTATGTCCGTCAGCCGGTCGGCTCAAACCCGGTGCTACTCAAGTGGCGCACCCCCGTGCGGACATCGCCTCGGAGCGAATCGCCCACCGTCGCCCCGACCCCCGCTCCCAACCCGAAGTTGGTGTGAAGATTGGGCCAGGACACCAATCTTCACACCAACTTCCGGTTTGGGGGTCGGGGGTCGGGGGTCGGGGTCGGGGGCGGAAGATGGCGGGAGGTTGGAGTCGATGCTGAGGGATCTCTGAGGGTTCGGGCGGACGATGGCTCCCGTTCGACCCGCGGTCGCGGGACATCCAAGGAGCACCAACCCCGATGAGCGATCCCAGCAACGGCTCCACCGAGCCTCCCCAGCCCCCCTTCCCCCCAACCGAGCCCCCTGCGGCCGGCGGCGCGCCTCCCTCCTCGCCGCCGGCCGCAGGCGGCTCGTCGACCCTCCCGCCGGCCGAGCCCGTCGCCGCCGGCCCCGCCCCTGCCGCCCCGGCCCCCTCCACCGAGAAGTCCAACCCGGGTTGGAAGGCGTGGGTGGCGGCCGGTGCGGTGGCCGCGGTGGTCGCCGTCGGTGCGGCGGTGGCGCTCGGCGGCGGCTCCGACAGCTCCTCGACCACCAGCTCCGCGGCGGCTGCGGCCAGCAGCGGCGGCAACGTGATGGGCGGCTACGGCCAGATGCCCGGTGGCGGCTTCCCGGGTGGCGGCGGCACCGCTGGCACGGTGAGCGCCGTCGACGGCAGCACCCTCACGGTCACCGGCCAGGACGACAGCGAGACCACGGTGAAGACCACCGACGACACCACGGTCATCAAGACCAGCGACGGCGAGCTCAGCGATCTGGCCGTCGGCGACAACGTGGTGGTGATGGGCGAGACCGACGGCGACGCCGTGGCCGCCCAGCGCATCACCGACAGCGGCGACCAGGAGGCCACCCTCGGGTTCGGCGGTCCCGGTGGCGGCCAGAGGGGCACGCCACCCGCCGGCGCCCCCGGCACGTCGTCCGACGGCAGCAGCACCGATCAGACCGTGCCCGAGGGGCAGACCCCGCCCGACGGCGCCGGGTTCCCCGGTGGTGGTGCACCGACCGCCGGTGAGATCACCGAGATCGACGGCAGCACCATCACGGTGACGACGTCCGACGGCACGACGGTGACCGTGACCACCTCGGACGACACCGAGGTGTCCGTGTCCGAGGAGATCGAGGTCAGCGACATCGCCGAAGGCGACACCGTCATGGTGATGGGCGAGACCAGCGACGACGTCGTCACCGCCACGACCATCCGGGTCGGCGAGCTGGGCGGCGGCTTCCGCGGCGGCCCCGACGGCGACGCCGGCTCCGGCGCCGCACCGGGTGCCCCCGGCACCAGCAGCTCGAGCAGCTCCGGGTCCGGCACCACCGGCACCTGATCCTGATCTCGGGGCCCGGCCGATCCCGCCCGGCCGGGCCCCGAAGGTTCCGAGCGGGGCGCCGGGCACTGGGGAGCGTCCGGCGCCCCGCTCGTCGAGCCATCCCACCCTCCACCTGTCGAGCCGCCCCCGGTCCGACCCGGTCCGACCCGGTCCGACCCGGTCCCAACCCCTCCCCACCCCGATCCCGTCCCGCACGTCCGAGGAGACCCCCGTTGCGCACGATCGCACAGCAGATGAAGAAGCCCTGGGTGGTGATGCCGCTCGTCGCCCTGCTCGCGCTGGGCGGGTGGTTCGCCTTCCGTCCCGATGACGGGGCGTCTGACGCCCAGGCCACCGCCACCGAGCAGACGGTCGAGGCGACGGTCGGCACCATGGCGAAGACGGTGTCGGCCGACGGCACGCTCGCCGCCGCCGACTCCGAGGACCTGTCGTTCGGATCGGCGGGCACCGTGACCGCGGTCAACGTGAAGGCCGGCGACCAGGTGAAGGCCGGTGACGTGCTGGCCGAGATCGACTCCGCCGAGCTGCAGGCCGATGTGAGCGCCGCCGAGGCGACGGTCGCCGATGCCGAGGCCAAGCTGTCCGACGACGAGGACGCCGATGCGTCCGACGAGCAGATCGCGGCCGACGAGTCCAGCCTGACGTCGGCGAACGACCAGCTCGATGCGGCGAACGAGGCGCTCGAGGGCGCCCAGCTCGTGGCGACGATCGACGGGACCGTGGCCACGGTGAGCATCTCGGTGGGCGAGGAGCTCACCAGCGGCGGTTCGGGCGGCACCGACCAGACCGGCTCGGACTCCGGCTCCGGCGGCTCCAGCGGGAACCTGCCGTCGAGCGGCGGCGCCAGCCCGGACACCGGCGGCACCGGCGACTCGTCGTCGAGCGCCGACATCTCGCTCACCAGCACCGGCACGTTCACCGTGGATCTGGGCTTCGACAGCACCGACATCGCCGACATCGAGGTCGGCCAGGTGGCCACGATCGACCTGTCGACGTCGTCGAGCTCGAACACCTTCGGGGGCGGCGGCTTCCCGGGCGGCGCGTTCCCCGGCGGCGGCTTCCCGGGCGCCACCGCGAACCAGTCGAGCGGGACCACCGATGATCAGGGCGACACCACCGAGACGACGACGCCTGCGGTCACCGCGAGCGACAGCGGCGTGAAGGGCCTGGTCACCGAGGTCGGCACCGTGGCCGACGCCAGCTCCGGCGTGGCCTCCTACCCGGTGACGGTGATGTTCAGCGACACCAGCGGCGACTTCAACGTGGGCGCCACCGTCACGGTGGACATCACCTACGCCGAGGTGACCGACGCCGTCCAGGTGCCGTCGTTCGCCGTGACGACCAACACCGATGGCACCTCGAGCGTCCAGGTGAAGACCGACTCCGGGACCGAGACCCGCACCGTCACCACCGGCCTGACCTCCGGCACCATGGTCCAGATCACCGACGGCCTGGAGGCCGGCGAGTCCGTGGTGATCACGCTGCCCGGGCGAGGCGGCGCCGACGGTGCCGACGGTTCGAGCAGCGGCGACAGCGGCTCGGGCGGCGCTCCGACCGGCGGCTTCCCCGGCGGCGAGGGCGGCCCGGCGGCCGTGCAGGGCGGTGGCTCGTGAGCGCCGTCCTCCAGCTGGCCGCCATCTCCAAGACCTACGCCACCGGTGCGGTGGAGGTGCAGGCCCTCCGGGGCGTGGACCTGACCATCGACCAGGGCGAGTTCGTGGCCATCGTCGGGCCGTCGGGGTCGGGCAAGTCGACCCTGATGCACATCCTCGGCTGCCTCGACACCCCGACCGCCGGCACGTTCCACCTCGCCGGCGACGACGTGGCCTCGCTCGACGAGGACCGCCTGGCCGACGTGCGCAACCGTCACATCGGGTTCGTGTTCCAGCAGTTCAACCTGCTCCCGTACCTGTCGGCGTGGCGCAACGTCGAGCTGCCCCTCGTCTACACGGGCACGGACCGCCACGAGCGCCGGGAGCGGGCCCTGTCCGCGCTGGCCCAGGTGGGCCTGGCCGACCGGGCGGACCACAAGCCCGGCGAGCTGTCCGGCGGGCAGCAGCAGCGGGTGGCCATCGCCCGGGCGCTGGTGACCGAGCCGGCGATGATCCTGGCCGACGAGCCGACCGGCAACCTCGACTCCGTGTCGACCGCCGACGTGCTCGGGCTCCTCGACCACCTCCACGCCCAGGGCCGCACCATCGTGCTGATCACGCACGAGCAGGACGTGGCGGAGCGGGCCGAGCGGATCGTGCAGATCTACGACGGCCAGGTCCGGACCGAGGAGGTGGCCGGTGCAGTGGCGTGACACCATCCGCACGGCCACCGAGGCCGTCCGCACGCACCGGCTGCGCTCGGCGCTGACGATGCTCGGCATCTTGATCGGCATCACCGCGGTGATCCTCACGGTCGGGCTGGGCAACGGGGCCAAGGCCGACGTGCGCGACCAGATCAACGAGCTCGGCACCAACCTGCTCGTCGTGTCCCCGGGCAGCTCCACCGACAGCTCGGGCGTGCGCGGCGGCTTCGGCTCGTCGTCGACGCTGACCATCGAGGATGCGGAGGCCATCGCCGATCCGGAAGCGGCTCCGGACGTCCAGGCCGTCGCCGCCACCGCCACCAGCTCGGTCTCGCTGACGAACGGCGACACCAACTGGACCACCACCCTCACCGGCACGACGCCGTCGTGGGCCGAGGTCCGATCCCGTGAGGTCACCTCCGGGCGCTTCATCGACGAGGACGACGAGGACGCGGCGGCCGCCGTGGTGGTGCTCGGGCCGGACACGGCCTCGGAGCTGTTCACCACGGGGAACCCGGTCGGCCAGTACGTCACCTACAACGGCTCCAAGCTGAAGGTGATCGGCGTCCTGGAGGAGCTGTCGTCGTCGGAGGAGACCGCCAACAACGATCTGGCCATCGTGCCCTTCTCCACCTACTCCGAGCGGCTCGTCGGCGGGTCGGGGCGGGACTCGGTGAGCTCGATCTACGTGAAGGCCACCTCCGAGGCCACGCTCTCCGCCGCCTACCAGGAGACCAACGCCCTGCTGTTGAACCTGCACGGCCTGACCAGCGCCGACGATGCGGACTTCTCGATCGCCACGCAGGAGTCGATCCTCACGGCGGCCACCTCGGTGGACAAGACGATGACCGTCATGCTGGGCGGCATCGCCGTCATCTCGCTGCTGGTCGGCGGCATCGGCGTGATGAACATCATGCTGGTGTCGGTCACCGAGCGGATCCGGGAGATCGGCCTGCGCAAGGCGCTGGGTGCCCGGCCCCGGAGCATCCGGCGCCAGTTCCTGGTGGAGGCGTCGGTCCTCGGCTTCGCCGGTGGCGTGCTGGGCGTGGGCCTCGGCATCGTCGGGGCGATCGTCCTGCCGCACCTCACCGACACGCGGGTGATCCTCTCCTTGACGGCATCGCTCGCGGCCATCGCCATGGCCATCGGCATCGGCGTGGTGTTCGGGGTCTACCCGGCATCCCGCGCCGCCCGCCTGGCCCCCATCGACGCCCTCCGGAGCGAGTGACATGCCTTCCTTCCTCACCCGCAAGCGCATCGCCGCCGTCGCCACCGTGGTGGTGGTGCTGGGCGGTGCCGTCGCGGCCGCCGGCGCCCGCTCGGACCGCAGCCCCTCGTACCGCACGGCGACGGCGGGCCTGGAGTCCGTCGACCAGGAGCTGCACGTGGTCGGCTCGGTGGAGCCGGTGTCGCAAGCGACCGTCGCGTTCCCCGTGGCCGGCACCGTGGCCACCGTCGACGTGAGCGTCGGCCAGGAGGTCACGGTCGGCTCCCAGCTCGCCACCCTGGACGTGGACGACCTCGAGGTCTCGCGGCACGAGAAGCAGGCCGCGCTGGACCAGGCCGAACTGGTGCTGCAGCTCGCCCTCGACGGCGAGGACGTGAGCTCGCTCACCGGTGGGGGCGGCTCGCCGTCGGGCGGCTTCGGCCGGTCTGCCGCAGCCGGTGGCGACGCCGAGCTGAAGGCCGCCCAGCAGGCGGTGCTCGACGCCCAGAGCGCGGTCGACGACGCCACCGCGGCCGCCGGCCTGGCCTACGACAACGCGGTGTCGGTGTGCAGCGCCTCCACCGTGCAGGACGCGGTCGATGACGGCACCACCAGCACGACCGCCGCCGTCGATGACAGCGCCGCCTGCCTCGCCGCCCTCCAGGCGGTGCTCGACGCCCAGGCCGACGTGACCGCGGCCCAGCAGCAGCTGACCGAGGCGGTCGATGCGCTCAACGCCCTGCTGGACCAGATGGCCGAGGAGGCGGGGACCACCACGACCACCACGCCGTCGACCCCCTCGACGCCATCGGACCCGTCGACCGGGAGCACCGGCTCCAGCGGGGGTACCGGGTCGAGCGGCCTGCCGAGCGGGTCCAGCGGTTCCACCGGATCCACCGGTTCGAGCAGCGGGGCGCCGTCGGGCTCGGCGAGCGGGACCAGCTCGTCGCCCTCCGCCGAGGACCTGATCTCGTACCAGAAGGCGGTCGACGCCGCCGAGGACGAGGTGGCCGTGGCGCAGCAGGCCATCGACCAGGCCACCATCGTGAGCCCGATCGCCGGCCGCGTCGCCTCGGTGAACCTGGCGGTCGGCGATGACGTCGACGCCGCCTCCTCCACCGCCAACATCGTGGTGGTCGGCGACGGCGGCTACGAGGTGACCACCCAGGTCAGCGTGAAGGACCTGCCTGACATCGAGCTCGGCCAGCCGGCCACCGTCACGCCCGACGGCGGTGATGCCGCCGTCGAGGGCGAGGTCGTGCGGATCGGCGTCACCCCCGACACGTCCGGGACCAGCGCCACCTACGCGGTGACCATCGGCCTCACCGGCGACACCAGCGAGATGGGCAACGGGTCGACCGCCTCGGTCGTCATCGTCACCAGCGCGGCCGAGAAGGCCCTGGCCGTACCCACGTCCGCGGTCACGGTCGACGGCGATCGCGCCACCGTGCAGGTCGTCACCGACGGCAAGGCTGAGGAGACCACCGTCGAGACCGGTGCCATCGGGTCCACCTGGACCGAGATCACCGACGGGCTCGAGGAGGGCGACGAGGTGGTCCTGGCTGACCTCGACGAGCCCCTCCCCGGCTCCGCCACCGACACCTCGTCCAACGGCACGCAGTCCGGGGGCAGCACGGTCGCCTTCCCGGGTGGCGGGGGCGGGTTCCCCGGTGGGGGCAGCGGCGGGTTCCGGCCCCCGGGCAACTGACCCCCGTGGCACGCTGGCGGGCATGAGCACCCCTTCCTCGCTCGTGCCCGCCGGGTTCCTCGGCCACGGCAACCCGATGAACGCCCTGGCCCGCAACGGCTACACCGAGGCGTGGTCGGCGTTCGGCGCGTCGGTCGCGGCAGTGCGGCCGAGGGCCGTGCTGGTGGTGTCGGCCCACTGGTTCATCAACGCGTCGGCCGTCACCGCGATGGCGCAGCCCCGCACCATCCACGACTTCTTCGGCTTCCCCGACGAGCTGTTCGCCGTGGAGTACCCGGCACCCGGCTCGCCCGAGGTCGCCGCCGAGGTGGCCGAGGCGGTGAAGCCGATGTGGGTCGGCCTCGACCACGACAGCTGGGGCCTGGACCACGGCACCTGGTCCGTGCTGGTCCACGCGCTGCCCGCCGCGGACATCCCCGTGATCCAGCTCTCGGTCGATGCCAGCAAGCCGCTCGACCACCACTTCCAGCTGGGAGCCGCCCTGGCGCCCCTCCGCGCCGAGGGCATCGCCGTCATCGGCAGCGGCAACGTGGTGCACAACCTCCGGATGGTCGACTTCTCGATGGCGGGGGGCGGCTTCGACTGGGCCCACCGCTACGACGAGGCCGCCCGCGAGATCCTCACCACCGACCCGGCCTCGGTTGCCAAGCTCCTGGAGCATCCGGACCACCGGCGGGCCGTGCCCACCCCGGACCACTTCCTCCCGATGGTGTACCTGGCGGGACTCGCCGCCGCCGAGGGCGCCCCGCTCGACGTGCTGGTCGACGGCTACGACGCCGGGTCCCTGTCGATGACGTCGTACGGGCTCGGCTGCCCGGTCGCACCGAGCGGGCCGACCGGACCGGCCGAAGGATCGGAGCCGGCCCCGCCCACCGACGTGCCGCCGGAGTCCACCAACCTCTGAGGCTCAGGTGCCGTGGCGGAGCATGCGGCCCATCCGCCGCCAGTTCGGCCACTCGCGAGCGATCGGCACGAAGATCACGCCGACGATGGCCGTGCTGATGAGGTGGCCGAGGTCGGGTTCCACGGCCAAGCCGACGAGGCTCACGGCCAGCAACGCCGAGATCGCCAGGACGGCGACCCACCAGACCGTGGCGGCAAGGCGGGTCAGCACGTGGCCGCGGACCCACGACCCCCTGGTCTCGGCATCGGGTCGCTGGGTGGCCGCCACGAAGGCGAGGTTACCGGTGGCCCGGCCTCGCGGGCCTAGGTTCGGCTGGTGGACACCGACGCCCTGGTCGCCGAGATCGAGGCATCGAGTGCCGGGACCGACGGCGTCGTGGCGCTGGTCCTGGATCCGGGTGCCGGGCTGGGGCTGGCCACGGCCTCGGGCGCCGACCGCTGGTCGGTCGCCACGGATGACCCGGCGGGCGTGGTGGACGCCCTCGAACGGGCGCTGGGTCCTCGCTGGGCGGTCTGGTCCTCGGCCACGGCCGTCGCCTTGGCCCGGTCCGGCGTGCGCCTGGCTCGGTGCTGGGATGCATCGGCCGTGCACCGGCTGCTGTTCGGCGGATGGCGTGCGGACCCCGGCCGGATCTGGGCGCGGCTGCACGGGCTGTCGACCACGTCGCTCCCGGCCGTCGGCCCGGTGGACCTGTTCAGCCAGCCCGACGAGGCCGACGCCGACCGCCCCGTGCGCGCCGACGGCCACCTGAACCCGGGCTGGATCGCGGGGGAGTGGACGGAGGCGCCGGAGCGGTTCGGTGCGTGGGCGGCCGTGCTGGCCGAGGCGGTGCAGCGACAACGGGCGATGGTGGACCGGGTGGCGTCCGACGAGGACCGGCCCATGGCCGTGCGCACCGCCCACTCCGAGTCCACCGCGGAGCTGCTGTGCGCGGAGCTGGCCGTGGACGGCCTTCCCATGGACCGGGCGGCGATGGAAGCCCTGGTCAGCAGCTACGTCGGCCCTCGGCCCACCTCACCGCAGGACGCGGTCCAGCTGCGGGATGCCCGCGACGAGCAGGTGCTCCGCCACGTGCCCGAGGGGGTGCGGTTCGACCTGCGCAGCCCCTCCCAGGTGAAGTCGATGCTGCGGATGGTGAGCGTCGAGGTGCCCGACACCCGGGCTTGGCGCCTGGAGCGGATCCGCGACGTCCACCCCCTCGTGGACGCCCTGCTGACGTGGCGCAAGGCCGAGCGGATCCACACCACCTTCGGGTACGCCTGGCTCGACGAGAACCTGGGAGCCGACGGGCGGTTCCGGGGCGAGTGGTCCGGGTCCGACGGTGCCGCCGGCCGCATGACGGCATCGGCCGGGCTCCACAACATGCCCGCCGACCTGCGGGGCGGGGTGGTGGCCGAGCCCGGCCACGTGTTCGTGCGGGCCGACCTCGGCCAGATCGAGCCACGGGTGCTCGCTGCGGTCTCGGGCGACCGGACCCTGGCCGCCGCGACCCAGGCCGACGACCTGTACGCCCCCGTGGCCGCGGAGCTTGGCGTCGACCGGGCCACGGCCAAGGTGGCGGTGCTCGGTGCGATGTACGGCCAGACCACCGGCGAGGGCGCCCGGGCCCTCGTCGGCCTCCGCCGGTCGTACCCGGTGGCGATGGTGTACCTCGATGCGGCCGATCGGGCCGCCCAGGTGGGCACCGACCTGCGCACCTACGGCGGCCGCCTCGTGCGCATGGGGTCGGCCGCGCTGGGCGAGCCGGGCCAGCCCGGGTCGATGGGGGACCGAGAGGCCCGATCCCGAGCTGCCGCCCGCGGCCGCTACGGCCGCAACGCCATGGTCCAGGGCGCCGCCGCCGAGCTGTTCAAGGTGTGGGCCGTCACCGTGCGGGCGCGGGGTCGGGCCATCGACGCCTCCGTCGTGCTGTGCCTCCACGACGAGCTCCTCGTCCACGTTCCCGTCGAGCACGCCGACGCGGCAGCTGCGCTGGTGGATGACGCCCTGCAGGAGGCCGCCGCCCGCTGGGCCCCCGACCGATCCGTCCGCTTCCTGGCCGACACGTCCATCATCCCCACCTGGGCCGACGCCAAGTCCTGACCCGCCCCCACCGGCCCCGACCGCCCCGCCCCCGACCGCCGCCCCCGTACCGAAGTTGGTGTGAAGATTGGGGCAGGACACCAATCTTCACACCAACTTCGACGAGGGGTGGGGGTGAGCGGTTCGGGGTGGGCGGTTGGAGGGCGGGTCGTGACCTCAGGGCCAGGGCTTGGCGGCGTACTCCTCGCGGAGCTTGAACTTGAGGATCTTGCGGAGCGTCTCGTTGCGGGGGAGGGCGTCCACCACCTCGAGCTGCTCGGGCGTCTTGAACCGGGCCAGCTGGTGCTCGCCGAGGTAGGCGACCATCTCGTCGAACGTGAGGTCGTCGGCGGGATCGGCGTCGGCGACGCGCTCCACCACGGCGCACACCCGCTCGCCGCGCTCCCGGTCGGCCAGGCCGATCACGGCGATGTCGCCGACCTTCGGGTGGCTGTAGAGGATGTTCTCGATCTCGCCGGCCGAGATGTTCTCGCCCTTGCGGATGATCACGTCCTTGAGGCGGCCGGTGAGGACCACGTGCCCGTCGGGGCGGATGTGGCCGAGGTCGCCGGTGCGGAACCAGCCGTCGTCGTCGAACGCCTCGGCGGTGGCCGCAGGATCGGTGTAGCCCTGGAAGACCATGGGGCCCTTGAGGCGGACCTCGCCGTCCTCGTCGGGACCGCCCACTGTGCCGTCGTCCTTGACGATCCGCATCTCCAGCCCGACCACCGGCTTGCCGACGGTGTTGGCCAGCTGCTCGTCGGTGTCGTGCGGGGAGCCTTCGCAGATCATCGGGCACTCGGTCATGCCGTAGCCGTGGCAGGTCTTGACGCCGAACTCCCGCTTGATCTCCTCGTAGATCTCGGGCGGCATCGGGGCGCCGCCGCCGGACATCTTGCGGAGGGTGGGGATGATCGGGGTGGCCGGGTCCTTGCGCTGCTCGCCCAGGTACATCTGGTAGAACGCGGTGCCGCCGCCGACCATGGTGACGCCGTTCTGGGCCAGCACCGGGATGGCCGTGGCCGGGACGAACGCCTCGAACAGCACGGCGGGGAACCCGGCGATGAGCATGGTCCCGAAGTAGTCCGGCCCGGCGATGTGGCTGAACGGGAAGGCGATGGAGCCGACGTCGTCGCCGCTCATGTCCAGGGCGACAGCCAGACCGTTGGCGCCGGTGATGAGGGTGCGGTCGGTGTGGCGCACGCCCTTCGGGTCCGACGTGGTGCCGGACGTGAAGTAGATCCAGCGGATCTCGTCGCCATCGGTGGGGGCGGGCGCGTCGGCCAGCCCCGCCGGGTCGGCGTCGGGAAGGTCGGCGAACACGTCGATGACCACCGGCTTGGCGTCGAGGTCCGCGGTGAGCTCGTCGACCATGCCGGCGAAGTCGAAGCCGTTCCACGTGCCGGGCACCAGCACGAACTCGGCGCTGGTCGCCCGGATGGCGTAGCCGACCTCCTTGTGCCGGTAGAAGTGCAGGATCGGGTTCTGCACCGCACCGAGGCGTGCCAGGGCGAAGCTGGCGATGACGGTCTCGGGCCGGTTGGGCAGCTCCCACGTGACCCGGCTTCCGGCCTGCACGCCGAGGGCGGCGAACCCGGCCGCCACCCGCTCGGCGCGGTCGCGGAACTCCTGGCAGGTGAGCGTGCGGCCCGACTCGTCGATGAGCAGCAGCGCGTCCGGCGTGGCCGCCGCCCGCATCTCCACCAGCTCCCACAGCGTCCCGGCGTCGGCGAAGTCCTCGGTCACGTTCATCCCCTGCTCGTGGTTCGACGGTGCGTGTCGGTCGGCCCGCTCCTGACGGACCGTCAGGGAATCTAGACGGGCGCTCACCCCACCGCCGCCCGACCGAACTTCGTGTGGATTCGGCCCATCCATGGACCGTTCCCACACGAACTTCCTCACCGGACCCGGGACCTGCGCGGACTTCGTGTGGCTGCGGATCGTTTCCGCACCGCATCCACACGAAGTTCGTCGGGGGTGGTGGGTGGTGGGTGGTGGGTGCGGTCAGCCCCAGGAGGCGAGGTTGGCGATGCGGTAGAGGGTGAAGGCGCGGTCGAGGGTTCGGGGGTCGTCGGGCGACGTCTCGTCGAAGTTCCAGATGGCGTGGCGGCGCTCCCAGTCGCCGGCGCGGAGGACGACCTCGGTGGTGGGGTACTCGCCGTCGAGCCCGACCTCGACCACGGCCGCGCCCGACTCCAGCAGCGATGTCTGGGCGGCGGTGAGCAGCGAGATCTCGATCTCCTCGGCCTCGTCGGCGGCCTCGGGCCGGCAGCGCCCGATGGCCCGGTCGACCTGCTCCCAGTACCCGTCCTCGCCGAGGTCGCCGATGCGGGTGGCGCGCAGCTGGACCAGCGCAGGGTGGAGGCCCGGGTCGGCCATCCAGCCGGCGGCCCGGACGGCCAGCTCGTCGACGCGGCGCGACGAGATCAGGTCGATGAGCGGGGCGATGACCCGGCGGTCGCGGTGCTCGGCGAGGGTGAGCAGCAGCTCGGCGACCTCGTCGGGGCCGAGGCGCGGCGCCTCCCGGAGCCGCTCCGCCATGGCGTCGAGGTCGGGGTCCACCGTCAGGAGCTGCGGGAGATCTTGGCCTGGAGAGCGGCGAGCTTCCCCGCGAAGGCGGGCTGGCCGACCGACCACACCTGGTCTCCCAGCTCGCGTTCGACGGCCTCGACGTGCGAGGTGATGGCGCCCATGTCGCCGATGGTGGCCTTGATGCGCTCGACCAGGTCCCGTGGCGCGGCGGCGGCCCGGCCGGCCAGCTCGAGGGCGACCGGGAGCAGTTCGTCGTCGGGGACGCAGCGCCAGGCGAGGCCGCACCGTTCGGCCTCGGCGCCCGACAGCACCTCGCCGAACAGCACCGTGGCCGCGGTGGCCTGGGGGCCGACGATGGTGCGCATCATCCAGGTATGGCCGCCGCCGGGGTGGATGCCGAGCTGGACGAACCGGGTGTCGAACCGGGCGGAGGCGCCGGCGAGGCGGACGTCGCACGCCAGCGCCAGGTTCATGCCGGCGCCGACCGCCGCCCCGTTGACCGCGGCGATGGTGGGCAGCGGCGAGCGGGCGAAGCGGAGGAACCCCTCGTACACGGCGAGCAGCCCTTCACGGGCACCGCCGTCGTCGCCCTCGCCGGCGGCTCCCAGGTGCGACAGGTCGGCGCCGGCGCAGAACGCCGAGCCGTCGCCGGTGACGACGAGGGCGCCGACCGACGGGTCGGCCTCCAGGGCGTCGACCGCGGCGACCACCTCGTCGCACATGGCCAGGTCGAAGGCGTTGCGCCGGGCCGGCGCGGCCAGGGTGACGACCCCGACCCCGTCGACGACCTCGGACCGGATGGTGGGCTCGCTCATGGGTTCCTCAGGTGGCGGGCTGGTCGCGCTGGACGGCGGGGGAGTGGCGGAAGAACTTCTCCACGTCCTCCTCGTACCGGTAGTTCACCTCGTCGCCGCCGACGGTGTCGCGCAGGCGCATGGCCTGGACGAACGCCTCGACGGCGCCGGCGGAGGTGTACCCGTACTGGAACCCGGCGTCCTTGAACGCCCGGTTGTCGATGCCGCGGCCGTACTTGAGCAGCTCGATGATCTCCGGCGCGAAGTCCACCAGGCCGAACTGCTGCAGCGGTTCGGTGGCCATGGCGATGCCGAACGGCGGCATGGGGATGCCCCGCTTGCCGGCGATGGCCATGACCTCGCTCCACGGGATCTGCCCGTCGCCGGCCACGTTGTAGATGCCGGGGACCTCACGGTCGATGGCGAAGAGGAGGGCGGCCACCACGTCGTCCTCGTGAACCAGCTGGAAGCGGGGGTCGTACCCGGCGACCTTCGGCACGAAGGGCAGGCGCAGCGACTTGGTGAGCGGCGTGCGGATGTCGGGCCCGACCACGTTGCAGAAGCGCAGCAGGCTGAGCGTGACGTGCGGGTTGTCGCGGGCGAAGTCCCGGACGTAGCTCTCGACCTCGAGGAGGCTGCGCTCGACGCGGGTCTTGGCCGGGGCGACCCGCTTGTCGGTCTCCCGGAACCAGTACGGGTCCTTGGGCGACGAGCCGTAGACGAGGGCGGCGGACTTCACCACCACCTTGCGCACCGTGCTGCCCGCTGCCGACGCCGCTGCGAACAGGTTCATGGTGCCGATGACGTTGATCTCGTGCATGGCCCGCGACGACATCGTGGTGGAGTCGACCACCAGGAACGTGTGGGCGATGGTGTCGACGCCGGTGGCCTTCACGATGCGGGAGAGGATCGAGTAGTTCTCGTCGGAGCGGACGTACTCGGTGCGCTCCAGCTTGACGGTGGGCTCCCGGGTGTCGAGGCCGATGATGACGTCGACGTCGGGATCCTCCTCCAGCGCCTGGGCGACGCGGCCGCCCCAGAACGTGGACAGCCCGGTGATGAGGACGCGCCTACCCATGGATGGCGTCCCTCACCCGAACCAGACCGAGCGGCGCTGACGCAGCATGTCGAACAGCGCCTCCTGGATGGTCTGGCGGATGGCCTCGGACTCGTCCATGATCCGGCTGCGCGAGTAGCGGGGCTGATCGGGCTCGACGTCGGGGAACGTGACCGGGTCCAGCACCCGCAGCTTGAACTTGGCCGGGAAGTGCACCAGCGCCCCCAGCGGGCCGAAGGCCATGTTGGCGGTGACCGGGAAGTACGGCGCGCCGAGCGCCCGGGCCACCGACGGCACCTTGAACAGGATCGGCATCGACTCCTCGGCGCCCACGACGGCGATGGGGATGATGGGCACCCCGGCGCGCATGGCGATCTCCACGAAACCGCCCCGGCCGAAGCGGCGGAGCCGGTAGCGCTCGTTGTAGGTCTTGCCCGGCCCCTTGGAGCCTTCGGGGAAGACCAGCACCAGCTGCTGCTGGTCGTGGAGGAGCCGGTAGGCGTTGTCCGGGTGGGCGACGACGCCGCCGGTGCGGGACCAGAGGGTGCCGACGACCGGGGCGCTCTTGAAGAAGTGGTCGGCCAAGCCGTACACGGGGCGCTGCAGCTCGACCTCGACCCCGTGCATGATGGTGGGGGCGTCGGACGGGATGGCGCCGGCGTGGTTGGCCACCAGCAGGGCGCCGCCCTCCGTGGGGATCTTCTCGAGACCCTCCCATTCGGCCCGGAACCAGTTCCGGTACATGGGGTCGTAGGCCTTGCGGACCCAGCCCCGGACCCGTTCGGAGCGGCCCCACTCGTCGACGTCGCCGGGGCGAGGGTCGGGCAGCGGATCGGCCTCGGGGTCGTCGGCGACCGGGGGCAGGTGCAGCGGCACGATCTCTGCGGTGGCGGTCCGCGGCGAGTTCGGTTCGTCGCGCGCGTCCTCGTCGGCCATAGGGGCCACAGGCTACCGCGCCCCTGTGACGCTTCTTCCACGCCCGGCCCTTTCGGCGGCGTCGGCGCAGACCTAGCGTCCGGGTGGTGATCGGCGCCGGACGACGGGTGGCGCTGGGACTGGTGGCGGGGGCGGTCCTGGCGGCGTGCAGCTCGCACCCGAGCGCGCGCCCGGCCGGGGAGACGAAGGTGCGGGCCGCCACCACCGACGTGACGGCGCCTGCGTCCGACGAGGTGGCGGTGCGGGTCGTGGCCGACAGCGAGGTCCCGGACCAGGTGGCCGAGCTGCTGGACGGCGAGGCGGGCATCCGGGTCCTCTCGCACGTGTCGGTGCACGGGGCGACGATGGCGGAGCTGGACCCGGCGGTGGCCGAGGCGCTGGCGGCCCACCCCGATGTGCTGGTCTACGCGGGCGGCACCAACGACCTGGCGTCGGGTCCCCTGGACATGCTCGCCGGGCTGGAGGAGCGCCTCCGCGCCGCCACCGGGCAGACCTGCGTGGTGGTGGCCGTGCCCGTGTTCCGCTACGAGCGCGGCACCGACGAGGAGGTCCGCACCCGGACCCAGGGCACGCGCGTGCTCGAGGGTGCCGTGACGGCCACCGGAGCGCGAGTCGCCTCGTACTTGGACGTGTCGCTGGCGATGGACGACGCGCACCAGGACTTCTTCGCCGAAGGCGAGCTGGGCGACCTGCACCCCGGGCCGGCGGCCTACCCGCGCATCGCCGACGCCATCGCCGAGCAGGTGCGAGCCTGCGGCTGAGCCAGCCCGTGCCACGCGCACGGACCCATCCGGGCCGGGACGCGTGGTGTCCGTGGATCAGGTCGGGTCGACGTCGGTGTCGAGCAGGTCCTCGTCGGCCAGGAACGCCCGTCCCCGCTGGCAGGTGGAGAGCGCCACGCACCACCGGCAGCCCCAGCTCTCCCGGTAGACGGGGGCAGCGGTCCCGGCCCGCAGCGCGGTGAGCCGCCGGGCCGCGTCCACCGTGCGGGCGACCGTGGCCTCGAGCACCCCCTCCGTGACGGGTTCGGTCCGGGCCTCGGCCAGGTCGAGGTAGAACGACGCCACCAGGCGGGGCGGGACCCCGAGGCGGATGGTGTCGAGCAGGGCGTAGAACCGCAGGTCGTCGCGGTGGATGGGGTTGGGCGCACCGGTCTTGAGGTCGACGATGACCTTCCCGGCCTGCATCCCGCGCGGGGTGCCGAGCGTGAGGTCGACCTTGCCCCGGAGCCGCACCCGGCCGCCGACGAGGTCCACGATCAGGCTGCTCTCGGTGACCGGTCGCCAGCGGGCGTCGAGGGGCGGGAAGCACTCGAAGAACTTGGCGACCCGGTCGCTGGCGGTGCTGCGCAGCTCGGCCCGCTCCGCCTCCGTGCAGGTCTGGAGGAAGTCCGTGAGCCAGTG
>CALANQ010000274.1 GCA_937926025.1 uncultured Acidimicrobiales bacterium | reverse complement strand
TCCTCGAACGTGAGCCGCTCCACGGTCATCGTCTTGAACAGCGACGCCGTCTTGGGCTTGTCCTCGGGCTTGATCTTGCCCTTGCCCTCGGGCATCTCGCCGACCTGCACGTAGGGCCCGAACCGACCGGCCTTGACGTAGATGTCCTTGCCGGTCTCGGGGTCCTGGCCCAGCACCCGGTCGCCGCTGGGCGCCTCGAGCAGCTCGATGGCCTTCTCCAGCGTGAGCTCGTCGGGCGTCAGGTCGTCGGGGATCGACGCCGTGTCCTCGCCCCGCTTCAGGTACGGCCCGTACCGGCCGGGCTTGACGACGATCTCCTCGCCGTCTTCGGTGATGTAGCGGCGGACGACGTTGATCTCGGCGGGGTCGATGGCCTCGCTCTTGCCCCGCTCCACCAGCGCGGCCAGACCGGGGGACCCGGGCGACACGTCGGCCAGCTCGGCGGTCTGCTCGCCGGCCTCGTCGCCGAACCAGAAGCGGTTCAGCCACGGCTCGCGCTGCACCTGGCCGGCGGCGATCTGGTCGAGCTCGTCCTCCATGCGGGCGGTGAACGCGTAGTCGACGACGTCGGCGAAGTTCTCCTCCAGCAGGTTGATCACGGCGAACGCGGTCCACGTGGGGACCAGGGCGGTGCCCTTCTTCCACACGTACCCGGCGTTCTGGATGCGCTCCATGATCGAGGCGTAGGTGGAGGGCCGGCCGATGCCGAGCTCCTCGAGCTTCTTCACCAGGGTGGCCTCGGTGTAGCGGGCCGGCGGCGACGTGGTGTGGCCGTTGGGCTCCAGCGCCGGGTTCGGCAGCACCAGGCCCTCGGTGAGGTCGGGCAGCCGGGCCTGCTGGTCCTCGGCGGCGCCCCCGTCGTCGGTGCCCTCCACGTAAGCCCGCTGGTAGCCGGGGAACGTGATGGTCCGGCCCGAGGCGGCGAACAGCGTGTCGCGGCCGTCGGACGCCGTGGCCCCGATGCGCACCCGCTTGTCGAAGCCGCGGGCGTCGACCATCTGCGATGCGACCGTGCGCATCCAGATCAGCTCGTAGAGGCGGAGCGCGTCGGCCCGCAGCTCGCCCGACACCTCGGCCGGCGTGCGGAACGCTTCGCCGGCGGGGCGGATGGCCTCGTGGGCCTCCTGCGCGTTCTTGACCTTGCGGTCGTAGGTGCGGGGCGACGGCGGCAGGTAGTCGTCGCCGTAGAGGGAGCGCACCTGGTTGCGGGCCGCGGTCAGCGCCGTCTCCGACAGCGTCGTGCTGTCGGTCCGCATGTAGGTGATGTAGCCGTTCTGGTACAGGTCCTGAGCGACGCGCATGACCTGGGCGGAGCTCATGCGCAGCTTGCGGCCGCCCTCCTGCTGGAGGGTCGACGTCATGAACGGCGGCTTGGGCCGGGACGTGAACGGCTTGTCCTCGACGGAGCGGACCGTGAACGTGGAGGCGTCCAGCGCGCTGGCCAGCGACCGGGCGGCTGGCTCGTCGAGCACCACGGCGTCGCGGGTGAGCTGCCCGCGGTCGTCGAAGTCCTTGCCGGTGGCGACGCGGGTGCCATCGACCTCGACCAGCGTGCCGGTGAAGTCGGGGGTGGTGGGGAAGACGGCGTCGATGTCCCAGTAGTCGGCGGCCCGGAACGCGATGCGCTCCCGCTCCCGCTCCACCACCAGGCGCACCGCCGGCGACTGCACCCGGCCGGCCGAGAGGCCCCGGTTGACCTTGCGCCACAGCACCTCGGACACCGGGTAGCCGAACAGGCGGTCCACGATGCGCCGGGTCTCCTGGGCGTCGACCAGGCCCTCGTCGATCTCCCGCCAGTTCTCCACGGCGTGCTCGATGGCCGACGGGGTGATCTCGTGGAACACCATCCGCTTCACCGGCACCTTCGGCTTCAGCACCTGGAGGAGGTGCCAGCTGATGGCCTCGCCCTCGCGATCCTCATCCGTCGCGAGGTAGAGCTCGTCGGCGTCCTTGAGCAGCGCCTTCAAGCGGCGGATGACGTCCTTCTTCGACGCGTGCACCTCGTAGGTGGGCTCGAAGTGGTGCTCGACGTCGATGTTCAGGCCGCTGGCGGGCAGATCCCGGATGTGGCCGACGGACGACTCCACGTTGAAGTCGTTGCCCAAGAAGCCCGCGATGGTGCGGGCTTTGGCCGGGCTCTCGACGATCACCAGTGGCTTGGGCACGCGCAGTAGAGAAAGCCATGTGACGGCCCGCTGTCAACACCGAACGGACAACGGACCCCACGCTGCGGGGCCGCCAGGGTTGGCTGGAGCGGCCGTCGGGGGCTAGGCCAGACGGCGATGTCCACCGTCCTCACGCCCTCCACGCGGTCCCAGCGGGACCGGCTGGTGCGCCTCGGCGTGATGATCTTCCTGGCCTCGCTGCCCATCGCCGCCATCCTCCTGGCCCTGGTGAACTGGCAGGTGGCGCTGGGGTTCGTGGTGGTCTGGACCGTCGGCCTCCTCTTCGGCGTCGGCCAGCAGCGCCAGACGTCGCTGAAGATCGACGGCAACGGCCTCCAGTACGAGGCCGGCACGTTCGTGCTGCGCACCTCGTGGGCCGATCTCGACCGCATCGGCGAGGCCACCCTCCCCACCGGCACCACCCAGGCCATCGTCCTGAAGAAGGGCGGCCTGCGCTGGGCCCACACCGCCGCCACCCGCGCCCAGGTGCAGCAGCGGGGCTGGGACCGCATCATCCCCATCGACGACTTCGCCCCCAAGTGGCCCCAGGGCAAGCTGGCCGACGCCATCCGCGAGCACCGCCCCGACCTGCTCCCCTGACGCCGCCGGCCGTCCACGGCCGCCGGGTCAGATCGGCCCCAGCTGCACCAGCACCACCCGCTTGCCGGGGACCGCCAGCGTCGCCCGGGTGCCGTGGATCCGCAGCACGGGATCACCCTCGAACAGCGGATCGAAGAAGGGGAAGACGCTCGCAACCGGTCCGATGCAGTCGGCGATCGGGTTGGCCGCAGCACGGTCGACCTGGAGCCGCGTCTCGCCCTGGTCGGTCTCCAACGTGGCGAGCCCGCCCGCCGGCCCGCCGCACGCATCGACCTCGGCCCGGTGGGTCGCACCCTTCGTGTGCAGCACCAGGTCCGCCGGCAGCGCCACCCGCTCGCCCCGGTCGTAGGCGGCCACCACCACCCAGTCGTCGTCGAAGAAGCGCTCGGGTTGGCGAGCCGTGCTCACCGGCACCGACGCCGCCTCCACCCGTCCGACCGGCGACGAGAGGACCACCGTCGACCCGGTCACCTCGGCATCGGGCGAGGTGCTCAGCACGTCGCGCACCAGCCGCTTGGCGGCCGTCTGCTCGGCCGGCCCGTAGGGGCACGACCCGCGCCACACCGACCACTCGCCCTGCTGGACCAGGTCGTCGGCGTCGAACAGCGACCAGGGGTCCCCGCACTCCGGCAGCCCGATCCGCCCGACGGTGGTGGCATCGATCCGCCCCACCGACCCGTCGACCGCCTTCCACGGCCCGTCGCCCTCGGCCACCCGCCGCACCTCCCACGCCCGGCCCCAGAACTGCTGGCGGAAGGTGAGGGCATCGGGCCGCACGAACGTGTACCGCAGCTGCGGGCCCACCGCCTGGGGTGCCTCATCGTCCACCCGAGGGTCCGGGATCTGCGTGAGCACCAGCCGGGAGCCCCGGACGTCGATCCGCGAGGGCGCGCTCAGCAGCAGGGCGATCAGGTCCTCCAGCGGGTCGTCGCACCCGGCTGCGGTGGCGAACGACTCGTCGGGCTGGAACAGGTCGCCCCGGCTGGGGACGGTCCCACTCCAGCCGTTGCACGCGGTGATGGTGAACCGGCCGCGCTCGCGGAGGTCGAGGCGGATCGGCTTGCCGTCGCCGATGTGCAGCTGCTCGTCCTCGGTGGCATCGCCCGCCTGGATGTCGACCAGCTGCCACTCGTGACCCCAGATCGCTGCGGGTTCGTCCTTCGGCGGCCAGTCGGTCGTCGCCACCGCGGGCACGGCGCGGGAGTCGTCGGGGGAGCCCACGAGGGCCACCGCCGCCGCCACCGCCCCCACCACCAGCACCACGGCCGCCGCCGCCACCAGAACCCGCACCCGCCCGCGGGCACCACCGGTGGGCGCCTGACCCAGGTCGAGGACGCTCGCCCCCTCCGCCGGCCGGCCCGCATCGGCCGGGGCCGACCGGGCCACGATCTCGTCCCACTGGTCGGGGACCTCCACCGCGCCGAGGGCGCGCCACGGGTCTTGCTGGTCGGTCATCGGTCCACCTCGTCTCGGAGCAGGTCCCGCAGGTGCCGGCGGGCCCGCATCAGCTGGACGCGCACCGTGGCGGCGGTCGTCCCCAGCACCGCGGCCGCCGACGGCGCTGTGTGGCCGGCACCGTCCACCAGCACCACGCACCGGCGCTGCTGGTCAGACAGCCGGGCCAGGGCGCGGATCAGGTCGATGGCGTCCTCGGGCAACCGGTCCGGGGGCGCCGCCAGGTGGTCCAGCGGCGCGTCGTCGCCGGCGGCGGACCGGCGTCGCTGCAGGTCGCCGGCGGCCAC
>CALANQ010000273.1 GCA_937926025.1 uncultured Acidimicrobiales bacterium | reverse complement strand
CCCCGACAACGTCAACAACGTGGATCCGGTCACCCGCCTCTACCGGGCCTACTTCCTGCGCATCCCGGACAAGGGCGGACTCCTCTACTGGATCCGCCAGCGCCGGGTGAACGGCAAGCGCCTCAACGCCATCTCCAACTCGTTCGCCAGCTCCAGCGAGTTCAAGCGCCGCTACGGCTCGCTCAGCAACCGGGCCTACGTCGAGCGCGTGTACGAGAACGTGCTCGGCCGCCCCGGCGAGAAGTCCGGCGTGGACTTCTGGACCTCCCGGTTGGACCGCAAGGTGAACTCGCGAGGCGAGGTCATGACCGGCTTCTCCGAGTCCAGCGAGTACAAGCGGAAGCAGGCCGCCGAGGTCGACGTGTCCGTGCTGTTCATCCTGCTGAAGGGCACCGCGCCGACCACCGTCGAGTTCGATGCCCTGGTGGCGCAGCTCGAAGACGAGACCACCTCGGTGGCCGACATCGCCACCGCCATCATCAGCAGCCCGGCCTACGCCGCCAAGATCGGCGCCTGACGGCCGGGGTCAGCCCTCGGTCCGACCCCGGCGTCGCACCGTCCGGTCCAGCACGCCCAGCGTGGCCCGCAGCGCGGCCTCGGAGATGACCGGGAAGATGCCGGCCTCCCGCCAGGTCGGATCGATGTTCGACCAGTCGTAGTACGACGTGACCAGCGTGCCCTCGTCGAGGGGCTCCAACCGGTAGCCGTAGGTGTGGCCGATCTGCGGACGGATCTGGCCGAGGATGCTCCAGGAGATGTCGCGGTCCTGGTCGAACGTCTCGATCTGGACGGTGACGTCGTAGAGGCCCAGCGGGTAGTCGTTGAGGGCCTCCCGGTCCATGTGCACCACGAAGGTGTCCCCCACCGCAGCGACGGGATCACCGGTGGCATCCATGAGCATCCCGGTGCTGTCGATGTCGACGTGGCCCTGCGGATCGCACAGCACCGCGAAGATCTCGGCGGCATCCGACGGCATCGTCCGCCCCACCTCGATGCGCTCCACGTCCGGTCCCTGGTCCTCGCTGGTTGCGTCGCTCATGCGGGGAGCCTGCCAGGCGATCGGCCGCTTCGCACCCGAGCGGGCCGGTACCGTCCCCACATGCGCATCGGGATCGCCGATCACCTGGGCTGGGCGGTGGTGGTGGCGGCGGACGACCAGCACCGGGTCGTCGACCGGCGCCGCATCGACCTGATCGGACCGGAGCACGCTCCGGCGCCCGTCCACTACGACCGGGGGGTCAGCAGCGACGACGAGGTCGCAGCCGCCGTCGCGGCTGCTCGAGTGTCGATCGCCGCCACCGCCGGCGCCGCGCTGGACGACCTGGCGCGCTCGCTCCCGGCGCCGGTGCGCTCGCTCCACCTGCGGCACTGGCCGCCGGACTTCCCCACCGAGATCCAGGTGATCCGCCGATCGCCCTGGGAGGCCCGGGCCGATGCGGTCGTGTACCGCCAGGTGCTGGCCGAGGTCGCAGAAGCGCGGGGCTGGGCCGTGGCCGCCTACGACGCCAAGCGCGTCGAGGCCGAGGCTGCGGCGGTGCTCGGATCACGGGCCGACGACGTGCTCTTCGGTCCCGGTGCGCTCCTGGGCCCGCCGTGGGGCAAGGACCACCGGGTCGCCCTCGCCGCCACCGTCGTGGGGATCTGACCCGGTCTTCCGGGAAGCCGGGTGGAGACGGCGGAGGGCTCTGGGATACTGCCGGGCATGAATCCGGTCATCCTGCTGGTCACCGACGAGAACACCGAGGTGCTCGAGCGGGAGTTCGGCCGCTACGCCAACGACTACGAGGTGCGCACGGCGCGCAGCACCGACGATGCCGTGGCCGTCGCCATGGAGGTCGGTACCGCCAGCGGCCAGATCGCCATGGTGGTCGCCGACCTGGACCTCTTCCACGCCACGGACCCCGACGAGCCGCACCTCGCGGCCATGATCACCCTGCACGGCTGGCGCCAGGTCGTGCCCACCGCGCGCTCCGTGGTGCTGGCCTCGTTCGGCCGGTTCACCGAGGACTCCGAGGCCATGCGGCCCGGTCAGGTGAAGGGCAAGTTCGACGCCATGCTCCTGGTGCCGCGGGGCGCCCGGGACGAGGAGTTCCACGGGGCCATCACCGAACTGCTGTCGGACTGGGGCTCCACCGTGGCCGATCCCGAGGTCGAGGCCGTGCGCGTGGTCGCCGACCCCACGGAGACGCTGACCCTCGACATCCGGGACCTGCTGGTGCGGATGGGCATGCCCCACCGGATCCACGAGCCGGAGTCCGACATCGGCCGGGAGATCATCGACGCCTACGACGGCGACCCGACCCTGCCGCTGGTCCAGGTGCTCACCCGAGGCGTGGTCTCGGTGCGCAGCACCCGGGAGCTGTCCGCCGCGTTCTACGGGCGGCCCGACGAGGTCGACCAGGACACCGTGTTCGACCTGTGCGTGGTGGGCGCCGGCCCGTCGGGGCTGGCCGCCGCCGTGTACGGCGCCTCCGAGGGCCTGACCACCGTGGTGCTCGAGGCCGACGCCATCGGCGGCCAGGCCGGCGCCAGCTCCATGATCCGCAACTACCTGGGCTTCCCGCGGGGCATCTCCGGAATGCGCCTGGCCCAGCGGGCCCGGTCCCAGGCCGCCCGCTTCGGCACCCGGTTCATCACCGGCTGGGACGTCACCGGCCTGGCGCCGGCCAGCGGCGAGCGCCCGCACCGGGTCCACACCGAAGGCGGCGGGCTCCGGGCCCGGGCCGTGGTCATCGCCACCGGCGCCGCCTACCGGAAGCTCCAGATCCCGGCCATCGAAACGCTCACCGGGCGCGGCGTGTTCTACGGCAGCGCCATGACCGCCGCCCGGGAGATGGAAGGCCTCGACGTGGTCGTGGTGGGCGGCGGCAACTCCGCCGGCCAGGCTGCGCTGCACCTGGCCCGGTTCGCCCGCAGCGTGACCATCGCCGTGCGGCGGCCGGGGCTCGAGGAGACGATGTCCCGCTACCTCATCGACGAGATCGACTACAACCCCCGCGTCGAGGTGAAGCCGTGCTGCGAGGTGATCGACGGCGGGGGAGCCGGCCGCCTCGAGTGGATCGAGCTGTGCCACACCACCACCCGGGAGTCGCACCGGCGCAGCTGCGACGGGCTCTTCCTGCTGCTCGGCGCCGAGCCCCGCTGCGAGTGGCTGCCCCGGGGGCTGGCGCTCGACGAGGCCGGCTTCGTGCTGACGGGCCGCGACGTGCCGCAGTCCGCGTGGCAGGGAGACCTCCCGCCGGAGAGCCTGGCCACGTCGATCCCCGGCGTGTTCGCGGTGGGCGACGTGCGGTCCGGGTCGATGAAGCGGGTGGCGGCCGCCAGCGGCGAGGGCTCCAGCGTCGTCCCGCTGGTGCACGCCTACCTCGAGTCGCTCTGACCCGCGACGGGCTGTGCGCCGCTACTCGGTGACCACGTGCCCGGCGGCGCGGAGCGCGGTCACGGCGTCGCCGAGCTGGGCGCCCTTCACCAGCACGTGATCCGTGTCGTAGGTGGACAGGGCGAAGATGCCCACCCCGGCGTCGGCCAGCGGCACCAGGACGGCCGCCAGGATCCCCGTGAGCGTGAACTCGAAGGGCCCCGCCAGCTCCAACCGCACCCAGCCGGCCTCGGCCGGGACGCCGTCACCGTGGGGGACGGCATCGGCCGGGCACACCACCGACAGCTCGTCCGCGGTGCGGGTCACGCTGGTGAACCCGGTGGCGGGCAACCAGGACGGGACCGGGGCGTCCGGCGCCAGCCGGACCACCGCCAGGGCCCCGTCCCGGACCGCCAGGGTCAGCGAGGACGACGCGCTCAGGCGTAGACCATCCGGGTGATCCACTCGGCGACGAGCGCCGGCTTGTCCTCGCCCTCGATCTCCACCGTGAAGTCCCGGGTGGTGTCGATGGCGTTGCCCTTGAGCTCCACGTTCGAGGTGACGGCACGGGCCCGGATGCGGGAGCCGACCTTCACCGGGTTGATGAACCGGACCTTGTTGAACCCGTAGTTCACGCCCATCAGGAGCCCCTCGAACTTCTTGGGGTCCACCGGGCCGCTGGTGCCGGCCGAGAGGTGGGTCAGCATCGACAGGGTCAGGAACCCGTGGGCGATGGTGGTGCCGAACGGGGTGGCCTTGGCCGCCTCGGGGTCCACGTGGATGAACTGGTGGTCGAACGTGACGTCCGCGAACTGGTTGATCTGATCCTGCGTGACCTCGAACCACTCGCCCGTGCCCTCGTCGTTGCCGACGTCGGCCTGGAAGCGTTCGAACGCGTTGGCTGCTGCTTCGCTCATGCCCCTGTCCTAGCCGCTCAGCCCGCGGGCTCCAGCACGAACAGCGGGATCGTCCGGTCCGTGGCGGCCTGGTACACACCGCGGTGGCCCGCTCCCACCAGGCGGCCTTCTCGTCGCCCTCGACCTCGCGCACGGCGTAGTCCTTCACCTCGGGCCCGTCCTGGAGGCGGGCCACCGGGTTGGCCCGCACGTTGTGCACCCACTGGGGGTGCTGGGGGGCGCCGCCCATCGAGCCGATCACGGCGTAGGCGCCGGCGCCGTCGGCCACCTTCACCAGCGGCGTCTTGCGGACGTTGCCCGACTTGGCGCCGAGCGTCCAGAGGATGATCCACGAGTCCCCCACCAGCTCGCTGGGCTCGGTGCCGCCGCTGCTCTCGTAGCGGGCCACCTCCTCGGCGATCGGCCCCCAGGGGCTCGGCTCGTACTCGGCACCATCGAACGCGGACATGGTCGGTCTCCTGTGGGTCGGGACCAGGATCCTGCCACGTCCTGCGCCGCCACCTGGCTACGGTGTCCAGCCGGTCACACCCATCTCCTGCGACGGACCGAGCTGCCCCCATGGACTTCCCCACCCTCCCGCCCCAGGACGTGCTGCCGTTCCCACCGACACCGTCGGCCTCGATCGCGGGGCGCACCATGCAGGAGTCCACGTACCAGAACCGGCCGGCGCCCCGCCGGCTCCCCGACGACGCGCCGAACATCGTCGTGATCCTCATCGATGACGCCGGCCCCGGCCTGCCGAGCACGTTCGGCGGCGAGATCCGCACCGACACCCTCACCCGGGTGCTCGGCGAGGGCATCGGGTTCAACCGGTTCCACACCACCGCCATGTGCTCGCCCACACGTGCCTCGCTGCTCACCGGCCGCAACCACCACCGGATCGGCAACGGCCAGATCGCGGAGCTGGCCAACGACTGGGACGGCTACTCGGGGCACATCCCCTCCAGCACGGCCCTCGCCGCCGAGGTGCTCACCGACTACGGGTACTCCACCGCGGCGTTCGGCAAGTGGCACAACACCCCGGCCGAGGAGACCACGCCCGCCGGCCCGTTCCACAACTGGCCCACGGGGAAGGGCTTCGAGTACTTCTACGGCTTCCTCGCCGGCGAAGCCTCGCAGTACGAGCCGAACCTCGTCCGCAACACCACCAGCGTCCTCCCCCCGAAGGGCGCCGAGGACGGTTACCACCTCAGCGAGGACCTGGCCGACGACGCCATCCACTGGCTCCGCCAGCACCAGGCGTTCGAGGCCGACAAGCCGTTCTTCCTCTACTGGGCCAGCGGCTGCCTCCACGGTCCGCACCACATCATGAAGGACTGGGCGGACCGCTACGCCGGCGCCTTCGACGACGGGTGGGATGCCTACCGGGAGCGCGTCCACGAGCGTGCGAAGGCCAGCGGCTGGATCCCGGCCGACGCCGAGCTGACGCCGCGTGACCCCCGCCTGTCCGCATGGGATGACATCCCGGAGGACCAGAAGCCGTTCCAGCGCCGCCTCATGGAGGTGGCGGCCGGGTTCGCCGAGCACGTCGACGTCCAGGTCGGCCGCCTTCTCGACGAGGTCGACCGCGTCGGCGGCGGCAACACGCTGGTCTTCTACATCTGGGGCGACAACGGGTCGTCCGGCGAGGGCCAGAACGGGACCATCAGCGAGCTCCTCGCCCAGAACGGCATCCCCACCACCATCGACATGCACATCGCCGCCCTCGACGAGATGGGCGGGCTCGACGTGCTCGGGTCTCCGAAGACTGACAACCAGTACCACGCCGGCTGGGCCTGGGCCGGCAGCACCCCGTACAAGGGCATGAAGCTGGTCGCGTCGCACCTCGGCGGGACGCGGAACCCGATGGTGGTCCGGTGGCCGGAGCGCATCGCCGCCGACCCCGCACCCCGCACCCAGTTCCACCACTGCAACGACCTCGTGCCCACGATCTACGAGGTCATCGGCATCACGCCTCCTCGGGTGGTCCGCGGCATCGAGCAGCAGCCGCTCGACGGGGTCAGCTTCGCCTACGCGTTCGACGACCCCGAGGCCGAGGGCCGCCTGCGCACCCAGTACTTCGAGATCATGGGCAGCCGGGCCATCTACCACGACGGCTGGATGGCCTCGGCGTTCGGGCCGCGCCCGCCGTGGGTCCCGGGGCTCCCCCCGGGCATCGCCGACTGGACGCCGGACCTGGATACCTGGGAGCTCTACCACCTCGACGAGGACTGGACGCAGGCGCACGACCTGGCCGCCGAGCACCCCGAGAAGCTGGAGCAGCTCCGAGAGGTGTTCGCCATCGAGGCGGCGCGCAACAGCGTGTACCCCATCGGAGGCGGGCTCTGGGTGCCCGTCTACCACCCCGAGCTGCGCATCTCGACGCCGTACCGGGAGTGGACCTTCAGCGGTGACATCGTCCGCATGCCGGAGTTCTGCGCACCGGCCTTGGGCAACCGGGCCAACGTCGTCACCATCACCGCGGACCTCCCGGAAGCCGCCAGCGGCGTGCTCTACGCGCTGGGGGGCGCCGGCGGTGGCCTCACGTGCTACTTGGACCGGGGCCACCTGGTCTACGAGTACAACTGCTTCATCCTCATGCGGACGAAGCTGCGGAGCGAGGCGCCGCTCCCGGCCGGGCCGACCACCATCGAGATCGAGACGGTGTTCGCGGAGGCCCGGCCCGGCGGCCCGCTGGACATCACCGCCTCGGCGGGTGGAGCCGTGGTGACGAGCGGGCAGGTGCCGGTGAGCGTCCCGCTCTTGTTCACGGCCAACGACTGCCTGGACATCGGGACGTGCCTCGGCAGCCCCGTCTCGCTCGACTACTACGACCGGGCGCCGTTCCCCTTCGAGGGCCGCATCGATCAGGTCCACGTCCGCTACCTCGGCTGAACGGCGGGCCGCGGACGCCGGTACCGTCACCGCCATGGAAACGGCGGTCGTCACCGAGCCCACCGTGGAGCGGATCGAGCTGGACGCCACCTCGTGGGTCGACGTGGTCCGGGGGTTCGTCACCGGTGCCGACGCCCTCCACGACACCGTGGCCGAGCAGACCCGGTGGAGCGAGGAGAAGGTCTTCCGCTACGACCACTGGGTCGACGTGAACCGCCTCGGCGCGTTCTGGCGGCGCGGCGATCCCGTCGCCAGCCCCGTCCTGCTCGACGCCCACCGGTGGCTCCAGCACCGCTACCGGGTGCAGTTCGAGGGCTTCAGCCTGGTCCGCTACCGCGACGGACGCGACGGCCAGGGCTTCCACCGCGACCGGGAGATGCGCTGGCTGGAGGAGACCGTCATCGGCGTCCTCACCCTCGGTGCGCAGCGGCCCTGGCTGCTCCGCCCCCGGGCCAACCGCAACCGCCACGACCTGGAGCACCGGGGCGCCACCCACGACCTGTCCCCCGCCAGCGGCGACCTGCTGGTGATGGGCGGCCGGTGCCAGGCCGACTGGGAGCACTCGGTCCCGCCGGTGCCCGGCCGCGGCACCGCCGACCGCATCTCGCTGCAGTGGCGGTGGACGTCCCGGCGGGGGCGCCCCGAGCAGGGCGGCAACTGGAACGACCCCCGCCGCTTCGGCCGGGGCTGACCCCCGGGCACACCGGACCGTCGCACGCGCCGCGTGGACCCGGGTGGCGCCGGGTCAGGCGTTGAACGACAGGACGAGGATCACCAGGAAGCCGACGAAGAACATCGCCGTCAGCACCGGCGTGTCCTCGGTCTCGTGCGCCTCGGTGAGCAGCTCCTCGGTCACGAGGTAGAGCAGGGCGGCGGTGGCGAACGCCAGCACCACCGACAGGGCGTCGGCGCCGAGGTTGGACAGCAGGCTGGAGCCCAGGACGCCGCCGACCAGCACGCAGCAGCTCACGGCGAAGGTGGTGGCCACCACCCGAACCGTGCGCTCCCCCGCCCGCAGCAGGGCCACGGCGAGGGCCACGCCGAGCCCGAGCATCTCCATGGTGAGGGCCAGAGTCAGCAGCGGCCCCACCGCTCCGCCCTCGGAGAACGCGATCCCCAGGAGCAGGCCGTCGACCACCAGGTCGATGCCGGTGACCACCAGCATCGGCATCGGCGAGCTCGACGGTCCCCGCTCGGCCCGCTTGGCCGCCACATCGATCAGGAGCATCACCGCCACGCCCACGCAGAAGCCGGCGATCACCGCGCCCGTCCTGTGGTTCTGCTGCAGGTCCGGGATCAGCTCCGTCGCGGCCACGGCGAACACCAGGCCGGCCGCGAAGTGCTGGATCGCGCTGCGGGCCCGCGCTCCGGGCGGCCGGCGTGCCGCCCACACCGAACCCAGGACGGCCGCCGACATCGGCACCAGGCACGCCAGCACCGTCTTCGCCACCGCGCCGTCCATCCACTCGCTCCGATGCGCCGGGGTCCGTCGGGCAGAACCTAGTCACCCCTCCCGGCGGCCTCGGCGACCCCGGTGCCGCCTCGGGCGGCGTCAGCCGGTGGCGCTGGCGGTGGCGGTCCGCATGTGGGCGAGTGCGGAGCGCAGCAGGCGGGAGACGTGCACCTGGCTGATGCCGAGCCGCTCGCCGATCTCGCTCTGGCTCAGGTCCGCGAAGTAGCGCAGCCCGATGATGGTGCGGTCCCGCTCGGACAGGCCCGACAGCAGCTCGTTGAGCAGCACCCGGTCCTCGGCCTCGGTGGCCTCGGTGTCGTTGGTGCGCTCGATGGCGTGCGAGGCCGCCCGGCCGCCCTCGGGCGTGTCGGTGGAGGCGGTCCGGTACGCGGTGCCGGCGTCGAGGGCGTCGAGCACGTCGTCGACCGCGCAGTCGAGCGCTTCGGCCAGCTCCGCCGGGGTCGGGGCCCGACCCAGCTCCATGCGCAGCCGATCGCTGGTGGCGGGGAGGCGGACGTGCAGGTCCTTGGCCCGGCGGTTCACCTTCACCGCCCACGTCCGGTCCCGGAAGTGGCGGCGGAGCTCACCGGTGATGGTGGGCACCGCGAACCCGGCGAACGGCACGCCCTTGCCCGGGTCGAAGCGCTCGACGGCCTTCACCAGGCCCAGCGTGGCCACCTGCTCCAGGTCGTCGAGCGGCTCACCCCGGTTGGCGTAGCGGCGGGCCAGCGCCTGGGCCAGCGACCGGTGCTCCTCGACCAGCTCGTTGCGGAGGCGGCGATCGCCGGAGCGGCGGTACTGCGCGAAGCGGGCGGTGACCTCGGGTGCGTCGTCTGCGCCGTGGCTCCGATCCCGTTGCCCGCCGGTGGGGACGCTCCGCAGCGTGTTCCGTTCCGTCCGCGACACCTGGGGTTCCATGAGCAGCTCCTTCTCTTCCTGCACCAGCGGTACGAGGTACCCCAGGTGGACCAGATGCCATACCGGGGCTGCCTCAATTTCCTGCGCCATCCGGGTCCGAGGACCAGGTCAGGGTGCAGCCGGTACCACCAGGCGGTGATCGCGGGTGAGCAGCTTGCGGGCGACCCCCCGGCCGATGATCACGCTGGTCACCGCCACCGAGCCCAGGATCAGGAACATCACCGCGGTCTGCACCAGGACGGCGTCCAGCGGCTCCACCCCGGCCAGGAGCAGGCCGGTCATCGTGCCAGGGAGGGCGATGAGCCCGACGATCTTGGTCTGCTCGATCTGCGGCCCGATCGCCGTGCGCAGCGCCTCGCGCACGTGGGGCCGCACCGCCTCGGGTCCGCCCTGACCCAGGGACAGCCGGACCTCGATCTGCGGTTGGTGCTCGCGCAGCTCGATCACCGTGCGCCGGGCGGCCAGCACGGTGGCTCCGATGGCGTTGCCGAGGAGCATGCCCGTCACCGGCACGATGGTGCGGGGCTCCAGCGGGAAGATCCCCAGCCCGAACACCACCAGCAGGCTCAGGCTGACCGCCGTGCCCAGGGCGAACGCGGCGATGCCGAACAGCCCCGGCACCTCCTTGGCCCGGCTGGCGATCGTGGCCGAGCCCACCACGATCATCCCCAGCACCCAGAGCCACGACAGCGCCACGGGCGCGTCGTCGGCCAGCACCAGGGCCAGCGCCCCGCCGATCGCCACCAGCTGCACGAACGCCCGGGTGGCCGCCCACAGGATGGACCGCTCCAGGCCCAGCCGGTCCCGCACCGATAGCCCGACCGCGACCGCCACCAGCACCAGCGATGCGGCGACGCCGCCGAACCCGATGGCCGAGGCGTTCACGTCGCCGCCCCGTCCAGGAACGCCCGCACGGCGGGCTCGGGGGACGCCAGCACCGCGTCCACGGGGCCGTGGGCGGCCACCGCGCCGTCGATGACCACCAGGACCCGGTCGGCCACCCGGCGGAGCTGGTCGAGGTCGTGGGTGACCCACACGGCGTGGAGGCCCTCGTCGACCAGCTGGGCCACCAGGGCCTCGATCCGGGCCGCGTTGGTGGGGTCGAGGGAGCTGGTCACCTCGTCGAGCAGCACCACATCGGGGTCCGTGAGCAGGGAGCGGGCCAGACCGAGTCGCTGGCGCTCGCCGCCCGAGAGATCGTCGGCCGGACGATCGCCCAGGTCGCCGGGCAGGCCGACGCGGTCGAGCGCCGCCGCCACGCCGGGACCGTCGAGGAACCGATCAGCCTGGCGCAGGTTGTCGGCCACCGTGCCCTCCAGCGCCACCGGCTGCTGGAACACCATCGCCACCCGGCGGCGCAGGGCCAGCGGATCGACGGCAGCGAGGTCGGTGCCGAGGTAGCGGACGGTGCCGGTGGTCGGCGCCTCCAGGCGGTTGCAGAGCCGCAGCAGCGTGGACTTCCCCGACCCGGACGGCCCGACGATGGCGGTCACCCCGACGTGGAGGATCGCCTGGCGGTCGATGGCCAGCACCCGCCGTCCGCCCCGCTCGACCACCACCTCGTCGAACGAGAACAGCTCGGCATCAGCTGGCCCGCCGGACACCGCCACCGGCAGCCAGTCCACCTCGGGTGCAGAGCGTCGGAACACCCGCTCATGCTCGCACGGTTCGGTGCGGGCGGCGCTCAGCAGACCAGGTCGGTTCCGCTGGTGGTGTCGTCGCCCTGCAGGTCGCACACGTTGTTGCGGCCTTCCATGCGCACGGGCCAGTCGTCGCCGGTGAAGAACAGGACCCAGGCGCCGTCGTGGTCCTCCAGCTGGACCTTCCGGCCGTCGCCGAACGTGACCGTGACGTCGGCGCCGTCCTCGATGGTGCCCGCCAGGTAGTGCACCTCGCCCGAGCGGCCGCCCGTGGTCAGGAGGGTGGCGCCGGAGCCGCCGTCGCCGTTCACGCGATCGGGTCCGCACGACGCCGCCACCTTCTTGCCGGGGGCGACCTCGACCTGGGTGGACGAGCTGCCATCGGGCGTCAGCAGCACGACCTCGCCGCCGATCGCCGGATCGGTGTCCACCTGCACGCACCGGGTGCCGTTGTCGGCGTCGCCGGTGGACAGGGTCCACGCCACGCCGGCGTCGGTGCCCGACGCCACCTCCTCCAGGTCGATGGTGCTCACGGTCGGGGCGGCCGGCTCGAACGTCTGGGCGTCCTCCGGCGCGGTGATGTCCACGTCGACCCCGAAGTCGTACAGCTCGGTGGTGCTGACCAGGTCCTTGCCGGAATCGGGATCGGTCATCGTCGTCTCGATCCGGACGGCGCGCCCCTGGTCGTCGACCCAGACCCGGAACCGGTTCCCGGTGTCGTCGTCGGACGCCTCGTAGCGCGTGGCGGACGCGCCGCGGACGTGCTCGGTTCCGGTCTCCTCCACCTCTCCCAGCTCGCCGAGGTCGGCGAGGACGGAGGTCGGCGAGAGCGGGTCGAGCGTCCCCATCTGGGCGGCGGCATCAGGGTCGGTCGGCCCGAAGTCCCACCACGTGCCATCGGCGTGGAGGTAGCTGTTGTCGTCGGCGACGATGATCTCGTCAGCCGCAGTCATCAGGTCCATCACCTGCTGCATCTGCTCCCGCAGCTCGGGCGGCATGTCGTCGGAGAAGTCGCTCAGCTCGGCCCCGTCGAGCCCGGTGACGAGCGGCGTCCCGCTCACCTCGATCTGGGCGCTCCGGTTCTCGAAGTCCACCACGCCCTCGTACCGACCGGCGGGCTCGCCGCCGAACTCCTGCGTGGCCACCATCCGGGCCGTGCTGTCCTGCGATGCTGCGGCAGCCTCGCCCAGGTCCACGGAGCGCACCTGCTCGCCGCCGCTGGATCCACAGCCCGCCAGGACCCCTCCGACCACTACCGCTGCCAGCACGCCCCGCCATCTCGTCATCGGCTCAGTGAACCACAGCGGCGTGCGCCAGCGGGACCCGTGGGAGCATCAAGCGATGACATCGGCCGGTCGCCGCCGTCCACCAGACCGTGGGCCGGATGGATCCGGTGCACCCCAGGACGAGGAGCCGACCGTGAACCGCACCGCACGACGCCTGTTCGAGCTGACCGAGCCGATCGGGGCCATCCCGTACTCCGCCGAGGAACCGAACGAGGCCATGTTCGCCCTCGGGTTCCGTGACTTCTGGGACACCTACTTCGCCGGCCGGGCCGCCGCCCTGGGCACCGTGTCCGCTCAGGTCGTCGACGCGCTCTTCTACAACTTCGCCCCCGGTGAGGTGGCCCGTCACATCCCCAGCGTGTGGGACACCACCACCCCCGAGGCCGCCACCACCGCCCGGCGGGCCGGTTGCGCCCGGGCCCTCCGCCGGATCCTCGGCGACCAGGTCGACACCCCCGAGTTCGCCCGGGCCACCGACCTGCTGCTGACCGCGGCCATCAGCGCACCGATCGAGGGCCGGCCCATGTACGCCGCCCTCTTGACCCTGGATATCCCCGACGACGTCGTCGAGCGCCTGTTCCACGCCGCGTCGCTGGTGCGGGAGCACCGCGGCGACGGGCACATCTCGGCGCTGATGGTGCACGGCATCGGCCGGCTCGAGGCCCACGTCCTGCTCGCCCTCGGCATGGACCTGCCCGCGGGGAAGTTCGGCCGCATCCACCACCTCCCGGCCGCTCAGATCGACGCCGTCGTCGACGGCATGCGGGAGCGGGGCCTCATCGGCGACGACGGCTGGCTCTCCGAGGACGGCCGGGCGGTCAAGCGCCAGGTCGAGGACCTCACCGACGATCTGGCCTGGGCCCCCTACACCGCCCTGTCGCCCGCCGAGCTCGACGAGCTCGTCGCCACCCTCACCACGTACGAACCGGCGCTGCTCGCCGCCCAGGACTGGTAGCCGGCTGTCGGTCGCGGGATCGGTCAGCCCGGCACCGCCACCCCGTCCGTCCCGACCACCACCACCAGGTCGGTGCCGGCCAGCGCCCAGGCGTCGGGCATGTCCTGCGGCAGCGGCTCGGTCCGCTCGATGCCCAGCCGATCGGCCAGCGCCCGGGCGGGATCCTCGGAGCCGTCGGCGGCGTACACCACGCTGTGCTCGAACACCTGCCAGGCATTGCCCACCGGGGCCATCTGGTAGCCGATCGCTCCGAGCTGGGCGCTCACGACCCCCGCGGCGCCCGACGTGCTGCTCCCGTTCAGGACCTGGACCGACACCGTCGACGGCGGCACCTCCGTCGTCGTGGTGCTGGCCAGCGCCCCCGTCGTGGTCACCTCCGTCGTCGTGGTCGCCTCCGTCGTCGCAGTCACCTCCGCGTCGGGCGTGGCGTCGGGTGCCGAGGCCGGGCCGGTGCGCACCTGGTCGCCGTCGCGGGCCGAGATGGCCATCAGGCCCACCACCACCAGGACCAGCGCGGCTGCCGCCACCAGGACCAGCGCCCGAGGCGGGCGGGGCGGGACGGCACACATCCGATCGTCGGGCTCGGCCGTGCGGCGGTCCGCCTGGTCGACGGCTCGCTGCAGTGCTGTCCGGATCTCGTCTTCGGTGATGGTCATGCGGGGAGCCCTCCCTCGAGTCGGCGGAGCGCCCGGGTCAGGGTGGGTCCCACCGACCCCTGGCGCATCTGGAGCTGGTCGGCGATCTCGGCGATCGGCAGGTCCAGGTAGAAGCGCAGGACCACGACCGCGCGCTCCTTGGCCGGCAGGTCCCGGATCTGATCGATGATCAGATCGATCCGATCGACGTGGTCGCCCAACCCGGCCGCCGCCCGGCCGTGCTTCTCCGTGCGCCGCTTCCGGTCACGGGCCGCCCGGTAGGCGCCGTGGGTGACCGACCGCCGCAGGTAGGCGGCCGGGTCCTCGATGCCCGACCACCGGGGGATCGCCGCGGCGAACGCGTCCTGGACCACATCCTGCGCGCCGGCCCAGT
Source organism: uncultured Acidimicrobiales bacterium (assembly GCA_937926025.1). Lineage (GTDB taxonomy): Bacteria > Actinomycetota > Acidimicrobiia > Acidimicrobiales > Iamiaceae > Aquihabitans. Next base: position 2,827 of record CALANQ010000273.1, on the reverse strand, counting down.
CGAACATCAGCAGGTAGGCGACCTCCACCAGCCGGGGGTGCAGACGGGCATACGCCTCCTCCGGGGTCTCGGTCGTCGTGGGGTTCGCCGGTGGCGGAGCAGGCATCGTCGGGCGGTCCTTCCTTCCACCATCCAAGAGCCCCGAGGCACCCCGTCTTGTACACGAACCTCACCCGTCCCGGACGCGGCAGCGCTCGCGTCGGGCCGGTCGGTCGGGTCGACCGGGTCGGTCGGGTCGCGGGGGGGGTCGCTCAGCCGACGGCGACGAGGCGGTCGCCCACGGGGTAGAGCGCCAGGCCGCCGCCGATGTTGGTGTCGGCCTGGGGGCTCGACGTCACCTCGGCGAGGTCCAGCGGGAGCTGCCGCCGGCTGACCGTCCGGCCGGTGGCCCGGTCGATGGTCACCAGCCGACCCGCCCGGTTCAGCAGGTACAGGCGGTTCCCGCCGCTGAGGACGCAGCCGTAGGCGCGCTCGCCCTCGATGCTGCGGGACCAGAGCAGCCGGTCGGTCGCCGGGTCCCGGGCCTCGAGGTTCGCACCGCTCGTGATCACCTGCGCGTCGGTCACGATCGGGGTGCACCCCTGGGACGGCAGCCAGCCGGTCTGCTTGCCGGTCTGGGCGTCGAAGATGGGCTTGGGGCCGTTGTTGCCGTCGGTCCACCACACGCGGTTCCCGGCCACGACCGGTGCCGCCACGATGGACCCGGAGCACCCGGTGTCGTGGTGCCACAGCACCGCGCCGTTGCTGCGACGCAGCTTCGTGAGGTCACCGCAGGCGCCAGCCACGTACACCCCGTCGTCGCGGACGCTGGGCGGCGGCGTGCCCGACGAGCCGTCGACCTCCTTCGCCCACCGCGTCCTGCCGGTCCGCGGGTCGATGGCGGTGATGAGGCCCTTGGTGGTGTTGGTGGCCACGTACAGCTGGTCGCCGAACGGCACCGGCGCGCTCCACGCCGTGCCGATCAGGTCGCGGATCCAGACCTGCCTGCCGGTTGCCGGGTCGAGGCGCCGGAGCACCCCGTCGGCGTCGATCACGTACACCGCGTCAGCCGTGGCGGCCACCCAGAGGCGGAACGAATCGCTGCCCGCCGCCGTCCACATCACCTCGCCGTCCGTCTTGCGCAGCGCCACGACCTGCGACGAGTAGCCGGTGCCGCCCTCGTTGTAGGAGCCGGCCGTGGCGAACACCCGGGTCCCGGCGGTGACGGCGTGGTGGAAGAGGTAGCCGGGCAGCTCCGCCGACCACCGGACACCGGCCTCGGCCGGCAGCGACCGGCTGGAGTGCGCGGTGTGGGTGGCGTTCACCTTGGAGGTCGATGCGTCGGGTGTCGCCTCGGTCCCCGGCTGGCAGGCCGCCAGCGCCACCACCGCCAGCCCAGCCGCCGCCCACCGCCCGATCCGCATCCCCCGCATGACCCGCCTCCTGTTGCTCCACCGATCTGGTGCCAGCACGTACCCCGGGGATCGCACCGCCAACCGCGGACCGGGTTCGTCAGTCCCGGACGAGCGACGCCGGGTCCACGCCGGCGGGCCACCGCTGCTGGCCTGCGTCGATGCCACCGCGCAGCGACACCGAGCCCAGCACCGCGCCGGTGAAGTCGTTGTCCACGTAGCGGTTCACCTCACCGGCCCGGGGCATCTCGGCCGGCACCGTCCCGTAGAAGACGGCGTTGTCGATCGGCCCCTCGAACCGGCACCGGACGAACGTCGTCCCGTGGGCGAAGAACTCCCGGAACGAGCACCGCCGGAACTCGCAGTCCTCGAACACCGCGTCGCCGGTGCTGAAGCCGCCCCGGATGCGGAACCGCACCCGGTCGAACGTGCAGTTGCGGTACACGGTCGGCCTCCGGCCGAGGTTCCCCTGCGCCCAGGTCCCGTCCGATGCCGGGCGCCGCCCCTGGACGAAGCGGCAGCCCTCGAAGACCGAGCGCTGCACCGTGAGGGAGACCAGCGACAGGTCCAGCTCCACCCCGACCGCCCTCGCCTCGTCGAACGCGTAGCTGGCCAGCGGCGCGAAAGCGCCGGGGCGGACCTCCCGGCGTCGGAACTCGAACGGCCCGGCGGGTACCTCGCCCCGGACGACCGTCGTCGTGTCCGGCCAGGGATCTGCCTCGCCATCGTCCCCGCCGCCTCGCCGCTTCAGCACGGCCCCATCGTTCCAGCGACGGGGAACCGGCGCCGCACCGGTCCCGAGCCCTCGAGCGCTCGCCGTGGCGCGCGCCAACGCTGCATCAGGCGATCAACCGGCCGAGGATCTCGTCCGCTCGGTTTGCGGGCAGCACCAGCATGTTGCGCCCCGAGCCGCACTGGTTCCCGTCGACCGGCTCGAGCCGCCCGTGCGTCCAGCACACCCAGTAGCAGCGATAGGCCTCGCCGAGCAGCGCCAGGATCTCGTCGAACGAGGTCCCACCGCGCTCCAGCTGCTCGGGCACCACCTCCACCAGGATGGCGGGAGTCGCGACGCAGTCCGCCAGACCAGCGAGCACGTCGAGCTCATTGCCCTCCACGTCGATCTTGATGGCATCGGGGGTGAGATCCAACTCCTGCAGGACCGAGGCGAGGGACCGGACCTCGACCGACACCGTCGCCCGGGCGCCTTCCTCCTGCCCGAGCAGGTGCGACCGGCCCGACTCCGGCTCCTGCACGAACTCCGCCCGTCCATCAGAGGTCCCGACGGCGGTCGACCAGACATCGACGACCTCGGCAAGGTGCGGGTTCACCTCGAGGTTGCGCAGGAGCGTCTGTCGAACCCGATCGTCGGGCTCGAATGCCAGCACCCTCCCGCTGGGTCCGACCGCAGAAGCGCCGAGGAGGGGGAACCAGCCACG
>CALANQ010000272.1 GCA_937926025.1 uncultured Acidimicrobiales bacterium | reverse complement strand
GGTGGCCCGCCAGTACCGGGACGCCAAGATCCTCGAGATCGGTGAAGGCACCTCCGAGGTCCAGCGCATGATCATCGCCCGGGGGTTGGGCCTTCCCCTGTAGCTCCGTTCTGCACGGGATGTTCACACTGGGTGACTCTTGGAGCACCCAGGGGTCCGAGTAGGTTACGAAGCCATGTCGCGACGCACGCGAGCACGTCGTCCCCGCCGGACGTGGCCCCAGCGCCTGCTCATCTCGTTCAACTGCATCTGCATCGTCGCGGCCCTCGTCGGCGCCGGCTCGCTCGCGTACGCCAAGCGCAAGGTCAGCCAGATCGACCGCTACGAGATCTCCAACATCAACGACCCCACCTCGCCGGGGTTCGACTCGGACCAGCCCCGCAACTTCCTGCTGGTGGGCGCCGACTCCGATGACGGCCTGGCCGCCGACGACCCGGCCCGGGCGGGCCGCGGGAACGTGGGCGGCATCCGCTCCGACACGATCATGGTGGTCCGGGTCGACCCAAAGACCAACGATGCCAAGGTCGTGTCGTTCCCCCGGGACCTGTGGGTCGACATCCCCGGCCTCGGCAAGAACCGCATCAACGCCTCGCTCGAGTTCGGCGGTCCCGACAAGCTGATCGAGACCATCAAGACCAACTTCGACATCGACATCAACCACTACGTGCAGGTCAACTTCGCCGGGTTCAAGAGCCTGGTGGACGAGGTCGGCGGCGTGCCCGTCTACTTCGACACCCCGGTCAAGGACCAGGGCGGCCTGAACGTCACGTCGGCGGGCTGCAACACCCTCGACGGTACGGGCGCCCTGGCCTACGTGCGGGCCCGGCACATGAAGTACCTGAACGAGAACGGCCGCTGGGTGTCGCTCGACCCCACGTCGGACCTGGGCCGCATCAGCCGCCAGCAGGACTTCATCAAGCGGGTCCTGCGCCGGGCCATCAAGAAGGGGGCGCGCAACCCCCGCACCCTCAGCAGCCTGATCAACACCGGCGTGCAGAACATCGTCCTGGACCAGGGCACCACCGTCGGCGACCTCATCGCCCTCGGCAACGCCTTCCGCAACTTCGACCCCAACGCCCTCCAGACCTTCAACCTGCCGGTGGTGGGCACGGTCCGAGGCGGGGCCGACGTCCTCGACCTCCAGACCGGCGGCGCCGAGCCGATCCTCGCCATGTTCCGCGGCACGGGCGCCATCGACGGCGACGGCACCCTGACCCCGGCTTCGGTGGCCGTGCTGGTCCGCAACGGCAGCGGCACCCAGAACCAGGCGGCCGACGCCTCGTCGATCCTGGCCACCGCCGGCTTCAAGATGAGCGAGCCGGGGTCCACGGCGGGGGTCGAGCGCACCCAGGTCCGCTACCCGCCGGGGCAGGAGGCGCAGGCGGCGCTGGTGGCCCGGCACCTCTTCGCCGACGTGGAGCTCATCCCCGACCAGGACGCCGGCCTGGTCACCGTGGTCACCGGCCCGGACTTCCGGGCGGCGCTCGTCGAGCCCCGGCCCGAGTCGGACTTCCCCGTGCCGACCACCACCACGACGACCACGGCCCCCACCACCACGGTGGCCGGCGAGACCACCTCCACGGACGCCGCCGGGTCCGGGACCACCACCACCGTCCCCGGGTACGTCCCGGGCGACGCCCCCGCCGGCGAGCCCAGCTGCGGCTGATCCGGCGCCGCGGTCGGCCGGGTCACCCGGGCCGAGCGCCGGTTGCCGTTCCCGGCAGGGTCGCGAACTACGGTTGAGCGGCTCACCTGCGCTCGTTCGCGCACGTCCATCGAACTCGGGGTACGCACCTGTGGGAAGCAAGATCGCCATCATCGGCACCGGCTACGTCGGTCTCACCACCGGCGCCTGCCTGTCGCACCTGGGCCACACCGTGGTGTGCGCCGATGTCGTGCCCGAGAAGGTCGAGTCCCTGTCGCGGGGCGAGGTGCCGATCCTCGAGGCGGGCCTCGACGAGCTGGTCGCCGACGGCATCCGCGACGGCCTGCTGAGGTTCGTGCTCGGCGCCGAGAACGCCGTCACCGACGCCGAGTTCGTGTTCCTGTGCCTGCCGACGCCCCAGGGCGCCGATGGTGCCGCCGACCTGTCGTTCATCAAGGAGGCGGCCACCCAGATCGGCCCGCACCTCCAGCCCGAGACCGTGGTCATCAACAAGTCCACCGTCCCGGTGGGCTCGGCCGGCGAGGTCGCCAAGAAGCTCGAGCGCGCCGACGTCCACGTCGTGTCGAACCCCGAGTTCCTGCGGGAGGGCACTGCGGTCGACGACTTCCTCAACCCGGACCGCGTGGTCATCGGCGCCGACGATGCCGGGGCGGCGGAGCGGGTGGCCTCGCTGTACCAGAAGCTCCCCGGCGAGGTGCTCATCACCGATCCGGCGTCGGCCGAGACCATCAAGTACGCGTCCAACGCATTCCTGGCCACCAAGATCAGCTTCGTCAACGCCATGGCGGCGGTGTGCGAAGAGGTCGGCGCCGACGTCTCCGACGTGGTGAAGGGCATGGGCCTCGACCAGCGCATCGGCAACCGCTTCCTGGTGCCCGGCCCGGGCTGGGGCGGCAGCTGCTTCCCCAAGGACTCCCACGCCCTGGTGCGCATCGCCGAGAACTCCGGGTACCAGTTCGGCCTGCTCCGCCAGGTCATCGCCGTGAACGAGGAGCAGTTCGGCCGGGTCGCCAACAAGGTCACCCGCTTCGCCGGCGGCACCCTCGAGGGCAAGACCATCGCGGTGTGGGGCCTCACCTTCAAGGCGGCCACCGACGACCTGCGGGACTCGCCCTCGCTCAACATCATCCACCGCCTCCTCGAGGTCGGCGCCACGGTGCGG
>CALANQ010000271.1 GCA_937926025.1 uncultured Acidimicrobiales bacterium | reverse complement strand
CCGCCGTCGAGGACCACCTTGTTGCGGTCGAGGCCGCGGATGGTGATGTCGGGGGTGGTGACGTCGACCGCTTCCTCGTAGGTGCCCTCGCTGATCAGGACGAGGTCGCCCTCCTTGGCGGCGTCGACGGCCTCCTGGATGGTCTTGTAGTCACCGGGGACGGTGATGGTGGAGCCCTCCGAGCCGCCGGAGGAGGCCTTGGTGGTGCTCGACTCGCTGGCGCTGCTGTTGCCGTCGCTGCCGCAGCCGACGGCGATGGTGGCGAGGGCCACGAAGGCCGCAGCGGCGCCGATCAGGCGCCCGGTCCGGTTGTGCATGCTTCCCCCTTGTTGGGCGGCAAAGGTTTGTCGCCGGTGAACACAGAGTGGCCATCCTGCCACAGGCAGACGGCCGCGCCCGCCGGAGACGGGGTGGCAGCTGGCACCCCGCCTCGGACGGATCGTGAGGTTGGACGGGTCGGGCGCGGCCCGCTAGTAGCGGAGGCCCGGGGCCTTGGTGAAGAAGACGTCCGTGGCGAGCTGCTGGCCGAGCTTCTCGGCATCCCAGCGCTTGCCCTTGTTGTTGATGGTCGGGCCGTCGGCCCAGCCCTTCATGAGGATGATGTTCTCGGCGACGGCCCGGATGATCTGGCCGGTGACGTGCTGGGACTCGTCGGAGGCGAGCCAGGCCACGAGCGGCGACGACACGGACGGGTCCATGCGGTTCCACTCGCCCTCGGGCACGTCGTCGGCCTCGATGACCTCCGGGGCGCCGGGCATGGTGCCGGTGATGCGGGTGGCGGCAGCGGGGCCCACGCAGTTGACCGTGACGCCCAGCTTGTACAGCTCGAGGCTGAGGGTCTGGGTCATGCCGGCGATGCCGGCCTTGGCGGTGGCGTAGTTGGTCTGGCCGAAGTTGCCGACCAGGCCGGCGCCCGAGGTGGTGTTGATGACACGGCCGGTGAACGCATCGCCGGCCTTGCTGCGGTCGCGCCAGTGGCGGGCCGCCCAGTGGCACGGCGCCCAGGTGCCCTTGACGTGGACGGCGAGCACGGCGTCGAAGTCGGCCTCGGACATGTTCCAGATGGCGGAGTCGCGCACGATGCCGGCGTTGTTCACCAGCACGTCGAGCTGGCCGTAGGTGTCGATGGCCTGCTGGATCATCCGACCGGCGCCCTCGTAGTCGGCGACGTTCTCGTAGTTGGCGACGGCCTCGCCGCCGCGCTCCTTGATGATGTCGACGGTGAGGTCGGCGTCCTTGCCCTCGCCTTCGCCCGTGACGGACACGCCGAGGTCGTTCACCACGACCTTGGCCCCGTGCTTGGCCAGCTCCAGCGCGTGGCCGCGGCCGATGCCGTGGCCGGCTCCCGTGACGATCGCAACCTTGCCGTCGAGCATGCCCATGGGTGTCCGTCCTCCGCTGTGTGTTGGTGGTCGAGGGTTCTCCGAGATCGACCCGTCGTTTCTGACGAGGCGTCAGATCCTAGGAGAACCGGTCGTGCCGGTCCGCATCCGGACGTGCGACGGAGGCGTCGGCCTCAGGGCTCGCCGTGGCACACGTGGCGGCGGGAGGTGGCCCAGCCGCCGTCGACCCGCTCGACCTGGTGGGTGCGGGTCACGAACCCGGCCCCATCGACCCAGCCGAACAGCACCACGTCGTCGGTCCGCTGCAGCTCCACGGCCCGGCCGGTGTCCGGGTACCGGCGGAGCACCGCCGCCGGGCTGCCCGCCTCGGCGCGGGTGGGCGCCACATCGGGACCCGGCCCGATCGACCCGAACGCGTCGCACCGCCACGACGGCGGCGCATCCGGGCACACGGCGCGGGCCCACACCTCCGAAGCGTTGCGGGCCTCCTGGAGGTCCGCTCGGTCTGCCACCGTCAGGCCCCGGTGCTCTGCCGCGGCGCGGGCAGGGGCGGCCACCACCACCTCCCAGGGCGCCCGCTGGTCCGCGGGCACGATCGCCGCGACCCGCTCGACGGCCGCCTGCCATCCGCTGGCGGGGCCGGGCTCCCGGTCCTCGACCGGCACGAAGTCCGCCTCGGTGATGATCGCCGCTGCCGGGATGACCACCCGCTCGAGGGCGGCGCAGTCCGCCGCACCGAGGGGGGCCGGGGCCGCGCCGCCGCCCGTGCCATCGGAGCTGCCGCCGGAGGCCGAACCGTCCTCACCCGAGCCGCTGGACGTGGTCGATGTGGTCGATGTGGTCGATGTGGTCGATGTCGTCGACGTGGCCGACGTGGGTTCCGTCCCGGATGCCGCGCCGGGTCCGGGAGCGGCCAGCGCAGCGACGTCGGCCGGG
>CALANQ010000270.1 GCA_937926025.1 uncultured Acidimicrobiales bacterium | reverse complement strand
GACCCCGAGGACCGGGCCCGCCTCGCCGCCAGCCACGACCAGCTCCTCGCCCCGCTCCGTGCCGCCCTGGCCGACGCCGGCCTCGACGGCGACGCGCTGACCGCCACGGCCGATCAGGTGTGGGGCGCCGTGCTGGTGCAGAGCCGCCGCGAGCTCGACGGCACCGCCGACCCGGCCGGTCGCGCCGTGCTGACCCGCAGCATCGACGCCCTCGCCGGGCCGGCCGCCTGACCCTGCCGCGCTACTTCGGCTCGGGCTGGTCGTCGGTGAACGTGAACGCCGGGTCGTAGGGCCCGTAGTCGCCGCTGTCGATGCCGTGGGCGGTGCTGCCCTCGTACTCCTCGATGCCCTGCACCAGCTCGATCTCCACCGGGCCACCGTCGGCCAGGGTGATCAGCCCGCTGTGCACGGCCGCGGTGCAGACCGAGGAGTCCGCCGTGTAGGTGTCGGTGCCCCACAGCGATCCGGCGGTGCCCTTGGCGGAGCAGGTGACCTCGGCGGTGTCGCCCAGGTCGAGGTTGAGCGATGCTGCGGTGACGCTCCAGCTCTCGACCGCCGGGCCGAAGTCGCCGGACCCGGGGGGAGCGTCGGGGAAGGTGAAGCTGCCGTCCCACGGCCCGTACGAGGCGGACACGATGCCGTGGCCCTCCGACGCGCTGTACTCGTCGAGGCCGGGGGCGATCTCGATCTCCACCGTGCCGCCGTCCTCGAGCGTGATCAGGCCCACGTGCACGCCGGCCGTGCAGACCGACGAGTCGTCCGTGTACTCCTCGGTGCCCCAGATGGTGGCGGCGGCGCCGTCAGCCGGGCACTCGTAGCTGAACGTCTCGCCGTCCTGACCCCGGTGCTCCACCGCCGTCGCGGTCCACGGATCGCCCGACGTCTCCTCGCCGCTGCCGGTGGCCTTGGTGGTGGTCGTGCCGTCGGCCGTCGTCGTGGTCGCCTTGGCCTCGGTCGTGGTGGTGGCCTTGGCGGTGGTGGTGGTGGTCTTGTCGGCGTCGGACCCGGACTTGGAGCAGGCGCTCAGCAGGGCCAGGGCCGCGAACGCGGCGACGGCGACGGAACGGGTGGCACGGTGGTGGGCGGCGGTGCGCATCGCCGAAACCTACCCATCCGGGTGAGCCCTCGCGCTCAGGCGTCGCCGATGGCGTAGAACGCGCCGCCTCGGGCCCCCACGTAGATGCGGCCGTCGAACACCGCCGGCGTGGACTCGATGCACCCTTCGAGCTGCACGGTCCAGAGCTCCGGCGGATCCGCCTTCGGGTCGCTCACGTCGTAGCCGTGAAGCACCCCGTTGCAGTCGCCCATGATCAGCGTCTCGTCCACCACCACCGGCGACTGCCAGGTGGGGCTGGGCAGCTCCTTCTCCCACAGGATCTCGCCGGTCTCCATCGACGCGCCGAAGAACCGGCCGTGGTTGGTGGCCGCGTAGACCACCCCGTTCGAGATGGCCGGCGTGCCCCAGATGCCGTAGCAGGCCGCCTCCTCGCACCCGCCCGACGGCGGGTCCGACGGCGGGTCCTTGATGGACCACACCAGCGGGTCGTCCGGCTTCGACGGATCGAGCTTCATCAGCTGGCCGACCTCGTCGGTGCGGGGGTGGCTGGACGCCCGCTCCCGCTCCGACGCCACGTACAGCATCCCCTCCGCATCGATCACCACCGAGGCGTCGGTGTCATCGCCGGTCCAGAACCGGAAGACGCGGGTCGGGTCCCTGCCCTCCTTCACCCCGGAGATGTCCCAGCCCTGGACCAGCCCGCCCGAGTTGGCGAAGTAGACGGTGTTGCCGGAGATGGCCAGCGAGTTCTCCACCGACACGTCGTTCTGCCGGCTGCCCGACCCGGCCAGGTCGGCCAGCAGCTGGTCGTCCCACGCCGGGGCGTGGAACTGGATCTGCGGGTCGACCGCGATCAGCCCGTCGGGGCCCTTCTGCCGGTTCAGCTTGATCACGTACCACTGGCCGTTCTCGCCGCCCTCGAACAGGTAGTCGTCGATCACCAGCGGCGAGCTGTCCCAGTCGTTGTTCCACTTGGTGGGCGACACGTCCGACGCCGTCATGCTCCAGAGGTCCGCCGGCTGCCCGTCGGGCCGGTCCTCGGCGAGGATGTGGAAGTCCGCCCGGCTACCGGAGTACAGCAGCGGCAGGCCGTCGGGGTCCTGGGTGACCGACCCCTTGATGATGTCGCCCATGTTGAAGCCGCCGAGGATCTCCTCGCCGGTGGCGGCGTCGAGGAAGTGGATGTTCTTGTCGTAGGCGCCGAACACCACCCACGTCCGGCCGTCCCGCACGAAGACCGCCGGCTCCCCGGTCCAGCCCGAACCGCACCACGTCTTGGTCTCGTTGCCCACCGACGACTGGCCGCACATCCCGCTCGAGCGCGGGTACCGCCACAGCACCTTCGGCGCCGTCGGCACCGGGCCCTTGCCGTAGTAGCTGCGCGTCGGGTTGCCCCGGAACGTGATCTGGCCGTCGACGATCTTCCCGTACGGCTTCCCCGAGCTGGCCGGGTCGACCCAGCCGTCGTAGGGCGGCTGGGTCGTGGTGGTGGTGGGCGCCTCGGTGGTGGCCGTGCTGGTCGACGACGTCGCGCCCGCCTTCGGCTCGGTCGTGGCGGTC
>CALANQ010000269.1 GCA_937926025.1 uncultured Acidimicrobiales bacterium | reverse complement strand
CCGCCTGCACGGCCACTCGTTCGGCGTGAGCGTGTCGGTCGACGGCCCCATCGGCGAGACCACCGGCTGGGTCATGGACTTCGCCGACCTCAAGACGGCCTGGGCCGCGCTCCACGAAGCCCTCGATCACCGCTACCTCAACGAGATCGACGGCCTCGAGAACCCCACCAGCGAGGTGCTCGCGATGTGGATATGGGATCGCCTCATCGTCACGCTCCCCCAACTCAGCGAGATCCAGGTCCAGGAGACCTGCACCAGCCGCTGCACCTACACCGGCCCCACCTGACGGGGGTCTGCCCGGCGAACCGCTCAGGGCAGCCGGGCGAAGGTCTCGGTCTCGATGCCGCCCCTCGCTCGTTGGGCGACGTGGACCTCGACCCAGGCGGGGGCGGTGGCGCGGTGGACCTCGGTGGCGATGTCGACGGCGAGCTGCTCGGCGAACACGGCGGCGTCGCGGAAGCTCCACAGGTACAGCTTCAGGGACTTGGACTCGACGCAGCGCTCGTGGGGGGCGTACTCGATCACGACCGTCGACAGGTCGGGCTGCTCGGTCACCGGGCACATCGACGTGACCTCCTCGCACGTGAACCGCACCTTGGTGCAGCCAGACGGCGCCGGGAACGTCTCCAGGTGGTCGACCGGGTGCCGGACCGTGCTCCCCAGGATCGTCAGGCCCTCGGTGGCGTCGTCGGAGGTCGCAGCGGGATCGGTCACGCATCCGACCTTACCGAGGACATGACGAGACGAGTCGGGTCGTTCCACAACCGCCGCTGCTCCTCATCGGTGGCGATCCGGCCCGAGAACCGGACATCTGGCGTCGTTCCGTTGCCTTCGGGTTCGGGCGCTGCCATGGTGCCCGGGTGGACACCGTGATCGTCATCCCGTTGGAGGACGTGCCGGAGGACCTCCTCGCCGAGCGCAGGACGCTCGGCCTCGACCGGTACGACGAGGTTTGCGCCGGTGAGCTCATCGCCGAGGCGGCGCCCGTGCCCTGACGCGAGACGCCCGCCCGGCCTGGGTGCGGGCGGGCGGGCGGGCGTCTCGGTTCGTCGGCTGGAGGACCGACGGCGGAGTGGGTGGGATCAAGCCGGCTTGTAGACCCGGACGTAGTCGATCTCGTAGGTGCTGGCGGCCGCCTTGGTCCAGTCGACCCGCTTGATGCCGGTGGTGGTGCAGCCGCCGGGGGCGGTGCCGCTGATGGAGCAGCGGTTGAGCTGCTCGAGCAGGCCGAGGGTGCCGTCGGGGCTGCCGACCCACTTGCCGCCCACCGCCAGGTTGAGGGCGATGTCCCAGGTGGCGTTGGCGTCGGCGGAGGCCCAGGCGTGCTTGGTGTCGAGGAAGGAGTGGACCTTCACGTCATCGACGAAGAAGTTGAACCGGACGTCGGAGCCCTCGGGGACGATCTCGACGGCCCAGGTGTGCCAGCCGGGGGTGGCGGTGGGCGCCTCGAAGGTGGTGGCCTTCTTGGAGATGTTGCTCACGCCGTCGAGGTGCAGGGTCTGGGAGGTCTTGCCGGGCACCTGGGAGTGGAAGTACTCCATGATGTCGACCTCGGCGGTGCCGGCCCCGTTGCGGTGGCGGAGCCAGAACGCCGGCCACAGGCCCTGGGCGTGGGGCAGCTTGGCTCGCATCTCGAAGCGGGCGTACCGGGGGTAGTAGGTGTTGGTCTCCCGGGAGCCGAGGAAGGCCGACGTGTAGCTGTAGGTGCCGGCGTTGGGGCAGCTGACCGTCTGCTTCTTGGCGACGATCTTCAGGGACCCGGAGCCCTCGCTGACGTTGGCGGGGGTGTTGCACTCGAGCTCGGCGTTCCCGGACCCGTAGTTGTTGTGGTACGGCTGCCACTTCGAGGTGTCGAGGCTGGCGTCGTTGAACTCGTCGCCGCCGATCAGCTTCCAGCCGGCCGGGGCCGGGACGGCCGGGGCGGTGGTGGTGGTCGTGGTGGGAGCGGCCGTGGTGGTCGTGGTGGGCGCCGCCGTCGTCGTGGTGGTGGGGGGCGCCGTGGTGGTGGTCGTCGTGGT
>CALANQ010000268.1 GCA_937926025.1 uncultured Acidimicrobiales bacterium | reverse complement strand
GCAACGGAGGTGGTCCCAGATGAGCGACGACACCGAACAGCAGCTGGCCGCACAAGCCGCCGAGCTGGACGAGCTGCGGGAGCAGGCCGCGGCCCTGGAGGACGAGGTCGTGGGTCTGCGGCGCCGGCTCCAGGACGCCCCCAAGCGGGTGCGGACCCTGGAGGAGCGCCTCCTGGAGACCAAGGGCCAGCTGTCGCAGGCGGTCACCCAGAACGAGAAGCTGACCTACACGCTCCGGGAGGCCCGCGAGCACATCGCGGCGCTCCGCGAGGAGGTCGACAAGCTCACCCAGCCGCCGGCCGCCTACGGCACCGTGCTCGGCATCAACGAGGACGACGACACCGTCGACGTGTTCTCCGGCGGCCGGAAGATGCGGGTGGCGGCCATGCCCGACGAGCTGGCCAAGCTGCGCCGCGGCGACGAGGTCGCCCTGAACGAGTCGTTCTCGGTGATCCTGTCGCGGGCCAGCGACCGCACCGGCGAGGTCGTGACCATCAAGACGGTGATGACCGAGGGCCGGGTGCTGATCGTCGGGCGGGCCGACGAGGAGCGGGTGTGCGAGGTGCTCCAGGAGGTGCTCGACGACGGCATCCGCGTCGGCGACACCGTCCTCATGGATTCGCGGTCGGGCCTGGTCGTCGAGAAGATCGACCGGCCCGAGGTCGAGGAGCTGGTGCTGGAGGAGGTGCCCGACATCTCCTACGACGACGTCGGCGGCCTGGACACGCAGATCGAGGCCATCGCCGATGCCGTCGAGCTGCCGTTCGTGCACCACGAGCTGTTCGCCGAGCACAAGCTCCCGGCCCCCAAGGGCATCCTGCTCTACGGCCCTCCCGGCTGCGGCAAGACCCTCATCGCCAAGGCTGTCGCCAACTCGCTGGCCAAGAAGGTGGCCGAGGTCTCCGGTGACGGCCAGGCCAAGAGCTACTTCCTCAACATCAAGGGCCCCGAGCTGCTCAACAAGTACGTGGGCGAGACCGAGCGCCAGATCCGGCTCGTGTTCCAGCGGGCACGGGAGAAGAGCGAGGAGGGCTGGCCGGTCATCGTGTTCTTCGACGAGATGGACTCGATGTTCCGCACCCGCGGCACCGGCATCAGCTCGGACATGGAGTCCACCATCGTCCCGCAGCTCCTCGCCGAGATCGACGGCGTCGAGACGCTGAAGAACGTGATCGTGATCGGCGCCTCGAACCGCGAGGACCTGATCGACCCCGCCATCCTGCGCCCGGGCCGCCTCGACGTGAAGATCAAGATCGAGCGCCCCAACGAGCAGGCCGCGGCCCAGATCTTCGGCCGCTACCTCACGTCGGACCTTCCGCTCAACCAGGACGAGGTCCGCGAGCTGGGCGGGGGAGACCCCGACAAGTGCGTCCAGGCCATGATCGAGCGCACCGTCGAGGAGATGTACCGGGACGACGAGGACAACCAGTTCCTCGAGGTCACGTACCAGAACGGCGACAAGGAGATCATGTACTTCAAGGACTTCTCGTCCGGAGCCATGATCGAGAACATCGTCCGCCGGGCCAAGAAGCTGGCCATCAAGCGGCTCATCGGCGACGGGCCGAAGGGGATCAAGACCCAGGACCTCATCGACTCCATCCACCAGGAGTACAAGGAGCACGAGGACCTGCCCAACACCACCAACCCGGACGACTGGGCGAAGATCTCGGGCAAGAAGGGCGAGCGGATCGTCTACATCCGCACCCTCATCACCCAGGAGGACGCCGAGGAGCCCGCCGGCGGCCGAGCCATCGAACGGGTCGGCACCGGCCAGTACCTCTAGCCGGGCGCCGGGCGGTCCGAACCCGGCGGTAGGGTCCGGCCATGGCGCTGCCGAAGGTTCTGGGGATCGAGACCGAGTACGGGATCGTCGTGCGCGGCGGGGGAGAGTCGAACCCGGTCACTGCGTCCTCGCTGCTGATCAACGCCTACGTCGGGGAGCTGGAGCGGCAGCGGCTAGCTGGGCCCAAGGGGGGGGGGGACTTCGAGGACGAGCAGCCCGGCAACGATGCCCGGGG
>CALANQ010000267.1 GCA_937926025.1 uncultured Acidimicrobiales bacterium | reverse complement strand
CCCCCTCCACCCCCCCCCCCCCGCCTCGCTCCCGGAGCCGCTGCCATGCTCGATGCCGCCCTCGCCGCCCAGCTGAAGACCCACCTCGAGAAGCTCACCCAGCCCATCGAGCTGGTCACCTCCCTCGACGACAGCCCCAAGTCCCGCGAGCTCGCCGAGCTGCTCGACCAGATCGCCGGCCTCTCGCCCAAGATCGAGGTCCTCGCCGCCGATGACGACGAGCGCCGCCCGTCGTTCCTGATCCGCCGCACCGGCACCGACGTGGCGGTCCGCTTCGCCGGCATCCCGCTCGGGCACGAGTTCACCTCGCTGGTCCTCGCCCTGCTACAGGTGGGTGGTCACCCCTCCACGGCGTCGCCCGAGGTCATCGAGCAGATCATGGGCCTCGAGGGCGAGCACCGCTTCGAGACCTACTTCTCGCTCACCTGCCAGAACTGCCCCGACGTGGTCCAGGCCCTCAACCTGATGAGCATCCTGAACCCGAACATCCACCACACTGCCATCGACGGCGCCCTGTTCCAGGACGAGGTCGAGGCCCGCAAGGTGCTGGCGGTGCCGTCGGTGTTCCGCAACGGCGAGTCCTTCGACCAGGGCCGCATGAGCCTCGAGCAGATCGTCGCCAAGCTCGACACCGGCGCCGAGGCGAAGGCGGCCGCCGAGATCGCCGAGAAGGACCCGTTCGACGTGCTGGTGGTCGGAGGCGGCCCTGCCGGTGCCGCCTCGGCCGTGTACGCCAGCCGCAAGGGCATCCGCACGGGCATCGCCGCGGAGCGCTTCGGCGGCCAGGTGCTCGACACCATGGCCATCGAGAACTTCATCTCGGTGCCCTACACCGAGGGCCCCAAGCTGGCCACGGCGCTCGAGCAGCACGTCCACCAGTACGACGTCGACGTCATGAACCTCCAGCAGGCCACCAAGCTGGTCCCGGCCGCCGAGCCCGGCGGCTCCATCACCGTGGAGCTGGCCAACGGCGCCTCGCTCACGTCCCGCACCGTGGTGCTGTCCACCGGCGCCCGCTGGCGCTCGATGAACGTGCCCGGCGAGGACGAGTACCGCAACAAGGGCGTCACCTACTGCCCGCACTGCGACGGCCCCCTGTTCAAGGGCAAGGCCGTGGCCGTCATCGGCGGTGGCAACTCCGGCGCCGAAGCCGCCATCGATCTGGCCGGCGTCGTCCGCCACGTCACCCTCATCGAGTTCGACCCGCAGCTGCGGGCCGACGAGGTGCTCCAGGCCAAGCTCCGCAGCCTCCCCAACGTCGACGTGATCGTCAGCGCCATGACCACCGAGGTGGTGGGCGACGGTGAGCAGGTCACGGGCCTCATCTACGAGGACCGCACCAGCGGCGAGCAGCGCACGGTGGAGCTGGAGGGCGTGTTCGTGCAGATCGGCCTGCTCCCCAACACGGAGTGGCTGAAGGGCACCCTCGAGCTGTCGCCCCGGGGCGAGATCGTCATCGACGACCGCGGCCAGACGTCGGTCCCCGGCGTGTTCGCCGCCGGCGACTGCACCACGGTCCCGTACAAGCAGATCGTCATCGCCATGGGCGCCGGCGCCACCGCCGCCCTCAGCGCCTTCGACCACCTGATCCGCACGCCGGCGCCGGCCGACCGGGAACCGGCCGCCGTCTGATCGGCTCGCCGTGAACCTGCGCGACCTCGAGTACCTCGTCGCCGTCGGCGAGCACCACCACTTCGGGCGGGCGGCCGAGGCGTGCAACGTCAGCCAGCCCACCCTCTCCACCCAGCTCAAGAAGCTCGAGGCCGAGCTCGGCATCGCGCTGATCGAGCGCTCGCCCCGCCACGTCATGCTGACGTCGGCGGGGGAGCGGGTGGCGGAGCGGGGACGGGTAATGCTCGACGAGGCCGCCGCCATCCGTGCGCTGGCCCGCCAGGCCACAGACCCCGAGGGCGGCACGCTGCGCATGGGGCTGTTCCCCACGCTGGCGCCGTACCTCCTGCCCCACGTGGTGCCGGCCATCCACGAGCGGTACCCCAACCTGGAGCTGCTCCTCATCGAGGAGAAGACCGAGGTCGTGCTGGACCAGCTGCGCTCGGGCCGCCTCGACGTCGGCGTCCTCGCGCTGCCCGTCACCGGCGAGTCGCTCCACCAGCAGCGCCTCTTCACCGAGGACTTCGTGCTGGCCGTCCCCTCGGGCCACCCCCTGGCCGCCACCGAGGGCACGGTCGACCCGTCGGTGCTGGCGGGCGAGCAGGTGCTGCTGCTGGAGGAGGGCCACTGCCTCCGGGACCAGGCCCTGTCGGTGTGCCGGCTCACGGGTGCGTCGGAGCGGCGCGGGTTCCGGGCCACCAGCCTGGAGACCCTGCGCCAGATGGTGGCGGCCGGCGTCGGCATCACGCTGCTGCCGGAGCTGGCCGTCCGCCCGCCGGTCCCGGCCTCCGACGACGTCGTGCTGCTGCGCTTCGGCGAGCCCGTCCCGCAGCGGGAGATCGCCATGCTCTGGCGGTCCACCAGCGTCTACCAGGATCTGCTCCCGGGCATGGGCGAGCTCATCGGGGATCTGGTCACCGACCTCCTCTGACCGATGGGGTCGGGCTGTTCACGCGGCGTTCTCCGACCGGGTGCGTCCGTCCGGCCCCGGACGGGTACCGTCCCTGCGCCCGCTCCTGACCCGAGGAACCCATGACCTACTGCCTCGCCCTGCGCCTCGACGAGGGGCTCATCTTCCTGTCCGACACCCGCACCAACGCCGGCGTCGACAACGTCGGCACCTACCGCAAGCTGCACCTGGTGCACGCGGGCGAGGACCGGGTGTTCGTCCTGCAGAGCGCCGGGAACCTGGCCACCACCCACGAGGTGCTGGACCTGATCGACCGGGACCTCAACACCCCCGGCGACCACCAGAGCCTGGCCAAGGTCAACCACCTGTTCGAGGCCGCGCTCTACATCGGCGAGCTGAGCCGCCAGGTGGTGAAGCGCCACCGGGAGGGGCTGGCCACCGTGGGCGCCGACGCCACGTCGACGTTCATCCTGGGCGGGCAGATCCTGGGTGACCGGCCCGACGTGTTCCTGGTGTACCCGGAGGGCAACTACATCCGGGTGTCCGACACCCGCCCGTTCTTCCAGATCGGCGAGACCAAGTACGGCAAGTTCATGCTGGAGCTCGCCGTGCACAACAAGGTCGGCCTCGACGACGCGGTGAAGATCGCGCTCAGCTCCATGCTCAGCACGGCCCGCGCCAACCTGTCGGTGGGCCCGCCCTACGACCTGGGCGTGTACCGGAACGGCTCGCGCAAGCTGGGGGAGCACCGCCTCGAGGAGCACTCCGAGACGCTCGCGGTCCTCCACGAGACGTGGCTGCGGCTGCTGACCGACGCCATCGACCAACTGCCGCCCATCCACGTGGCGGAGTAGCGCCGCTCAGTCGGTGCTGCGCAGCAGCCGGCCGGTGAGGTTGCCGGTGTGGCGGCCGTGCTCCAGGAACGGCACGCCGTTCACGATGGTGTGGTCGATGCCGGTGGCCCGCTGGATGAAGCGAGGCGACCCGCCCGGGAAGTCGTGGACGATCTCGGGCAGCGGCAGGGCCATGCCGTCGAGGGCGATCACGTTGAGGTCGGCGTAGGCCCCGACCCGGACCTCGCCCCGGTCGCGGAACCCGATGAACCGTGCGGTGTCCGAGGACAGGCGGCGCACGGCGTCCTCGAGGGTGAGCTCGCCGCGGTCGCGCACCCAGTGCGACAGGAAGAACGTGGGCTGGCTGGCGTCCATGATCTGGGTGGCGTGGGCGCCGGCGTCGGCCAGCCCCATGATGGTGACGGGCGAGGCCAGCAGCTCCGAGATGGCGTCGAAGTCCTCGTTGAGCACGGGCCAGTTGGCGATGGCCAGGCCGTCGGTCTCGTCGAGCACCTGGAGATAGTGGGCCACCGGGGTCACGCCCCGGGCGGCGGCCTGGCGGGCGATACTCTCGTCGGGGGCGTACTCGTAGCGGGCGCCGGTGCTGGGGACCATGAGGTACATGCGCTCGAACGGCTCCACCGCCTTCGACGCGCCTTCCTCCTCCAGGCGGGCCCGGATCTCGGGGTCCCGGATGCCGGCGAGGCGCCCGGCCAGGTCGCGGTCCTTCAGGGCCGCGAACGACGGCAGGTCGTCGACGAGGGTGTTGGCGGCCAGCGAGAACAGGATCCCGATGCTGCGGGGCGTGGTCTGCGGGCGCAGCTTGGCGCCGTTGCGGTTGGCGTCGTCGGCCAGCTCCAGCACCCGGCGGTAGTGATCGCCCATGGAGCGCATCTGCATCAGGTTGAAGGAGAACGGCCGGCCGGTGGCCCGGCTCAGCTCGGCGATCCACGCCATCTCCTCGTCCACCCGGGAGGTCGACCCGTCCACCTCGTTGTAGCGGGGCGCGCACTCCAGGGCGCCGCGTCCGAGGCGGCCGAGCGGCTCGGCGATGCGCAGGAACTCGGCGGGGTCGGACCAGGTGCCGGGCACGGAGCGGCCGTCGGGTGTGCGGTGGGTGAGGCTGCGGGACATGGAGTAGCCGAACGCGCCCGCCTCCATCGACGCCTCGACCAGCTGCGCCATCTGGACCAGCTGGTCCTCGGAGAGGGCGAAGTCGGCCTCGCACGACGCGTCGCCGGCCACGTAGGCGCGCAGGGCGACGTCGCCCACGTACCCGCCGGCGTTGATGCCCTTCGGCAGGGGGTCGATGGTGTCCAGGTAGTCGCCGTAGGTCTCCCAGTCCCAGCTGAGCCCGTCGAGGATGGCCGATGCCGGGATGTCCTCCACGGACTCCATCAGGCCGGCCAGGACCTCGGCCTGGCCCGGGCGCACGGGGGCGAAGGTCATGCCGCAGTTGCCCATGACCACCGATGTGACGCCGTGCCAGCACGACGACGACATCAGCGGGTCCCAACCGATCTGGGCGTCGAGGTGCGAGTGCAGGTCCACGAAGCCGGGCGTCACGTGGCGGCCCTCGGCGTCGATCACCTGCCCGGCGCCTCCCGCATCCACCTCGCCGACGGCGGTGATGCGATCGCCGTCGATGCCGATGTCGGCGCGGCGGGCGGCGGCGCCGGTGCCGTCGACCAGCGTGCCGCCCTTGATGACCAGGTCGTGTGCCATGGAAGTCCCCTTCTTCGAACGAGGCCAACGTAGCCACGCGCACCGGCCCCCTGCTGGGGCAGGGGGCCGGTGGCCTGATCCGGAGGAGATCCCGTCGGGGGGCGATCAGCTGCCGAGGGGCTCCTCGGTGTTCTCCACCTCCTGGGCGGTCTCGGCCAGCGCCTCGCCCACCTCGGTGCGGCGCACCGGGGTGCTGCCGTCGGTCCGCGGGTTGGAGCCCATGGTGAGGGTCCCGTTGCGCAGCGCCTGCATGAGCGTGGCGGCCAGGCCCTCGAAGCTGCCTCCGCCGCCGGTCACCAGGACCTCCGGCATGATGTCGATGCCGCCCTCGCCGATGGCGCCGGCCACGGCCACCAGGGCCGTGGACATCTCGCCGATGGCCTCGCGCTGCGCCTCGTAGCCGGTGGCCTTGGCGACGCCGAGCGCCTCGGTGGCCTTGGCCTCGGCCAGACCGATGGCCCGGAGCTTGTCGGCTTCGGCCTCACCGGTGAGGCGCACGTAGGCGGCTTCGCCGTTGGCCTGGGCCTCGCGGGCCTGGGCCTGGTTGCGGTTGATGTCGACCGACACGGCCGAGCTGGCCAGCTGGGACTGCATGTCCGCGGTGCCCTTGGCCTTCTCGGTCTCGATGCGGGCGGTCTCCGCCTTCTGCTGCTCCACGAACGTGGCCCGCTCCTGGTTGGCGATCTCCCGCCGGGTCAGGACCTCGACGAGCTCGTCGGGGAAGACGACGTCTTGGATGTAGACGCCGCGGGTCTCCACCTCGTAGGCGGCGAGGTACTGGGTGACGGCCTCGAGCGCGGCGCGCTGCACGGCCTGGCGGGTTTCGATGAACTGCACGGCCTCCAGGGCCTGGAGGGTGTTGCGGAAGTGGTTGCCCACCGCCGACTGCAGCACCTCGTTGACCAGGTTGACCATGGTGCCGACCATCGAGATGACCTTCGGCGCCCGGGTGTCGGACACGTGGATCTGGACCTGGAGGTCGATGGTGAAGACGAAGCCCTCCCGGCTCTTGCCGATGATGGGCTCCAGCCGCGAGTCCAGGTCGTGGGCCTGGGAGTTCGAGGTCGACCAGTTCAGGGTCAGGATGAACGTGGGCACCACCTCCGCCGCGTAGACGCGGGGGTTGATGGGGTACTTGCCGGTGCGCAGCGGCTCCTGCCAGATGCCCCGGTGGCCCGGGCGCACGATGGAGCCGAACTTGAACTCCGAGCCCGAGGTGTCGAGGGTGGGCAGGCCGACGAAGCCCTTGATGACGGCGACCTCGCCCTGGTTGACCACCAGCATGGGCACCATGTCGACGCGGACCAGGAACGGGTTCAGCAGGTAGGCGCCGTACTGCAGCGGATCGTGCTGGAGGCCGATGCGGCCACCGGCGTCGAGGAAGCGCTGGAAGTCCTGGTAGTTGTTGTGCTCGTCGTTCTTGGAGCCGAGCAGGGTGTCGATGAGCTCGGCGTCGGTGACGGCGGGCTCGGCGTCCATGGCCTCGATGTCGCGGAAGCCCCCGGGGCGGCTGGCGCTGTCGCCCGTCTCGAGGGGCTGGCCCTCCAGCGGGGTGACGATGCCCACGACGTCCTGGCCGCCGCTGGGGGCGATGACCACCACCTGGAGCTGACGGGGGTCGAGTCCGAAGGACTCGGGGGTGAGGGCCCCGCCGCGGCTCATGCGCACCAGTTCCGGTGCGACGGGCAGGCCGAAGACCTGCCGGCTGCCGATGACCATGAACGCCACCGGGTGCAGCGGCACCAGGGTGCCCGGAGGCAGCACGGGGCGCTGCACGCCCTTCTGGCCGCCGCCCTGCAGGAACCCCTGCAGGTTGGAGAAGTTGCCGAACTCGGGCTTGAACTCGGCGCTCTTGGCACCGATCGGCACCGGCTGGCCCACCTGGGCGATGACCACGCCGATCTCGCCGGCGGGGATCTGCACCCACGGGAACTTGGTGACCCCGAAGATGGGCCAGAACCGGAACCGGAGGCCGGGCATGAGGAGGGTGGCCTGGTAGCCCGCCTCCCCCTTGAACGCGACCGGGTTGTCGTCCTTGAGCTTGCGCAACCCGATGCGCTTGTTGACCAATCCCACCTCTGCCGGGCCGATCTTGTGGATCGACTTGAGCAGCACGTACGCGATCACCGCCAGAGCGACGAGGATCACGATGGTCGTTACGGACATTGAGACTCGCTTTCCACCGCCCGGCACGATGCCGGGTCGAGATGAGCGTACCAAGACGTCTGAATCAGCGAAAGAGGATCTTCTGCGCTAGCGTCCGAGGCATGGCCTCCCCGGCGATGCGCACCACCGGGCACATCCGGTCGCTCGGCGACCACTGGTACGCGTGGTCGGACGGCGTGCCCGACGGGGCCGAGCTGCGGGTGCACGCCAGCGTCGCCGACGACGGCCGCTACCACCTCGACGCGCTGGACTACGCGGGCCCGGTGTCGGCCACCCTGCTGCGCACCATCCCGGTCGGGCGCATCGAGGCCGCCGTCAACGCGCTGGCCCGTCACGGCCACGACCCCAGGCGGGCGCCGGCGGTGGCCCGCGTGCCCGACCAGCTCCGCGACCACGCCGTGCCGGGCTACCCCGACGAGTTCTACGAGACCATCGCCCGCGCCTACCGGGCGCTGGCGGCCGACAGCCCCCGGCCCATCGTGGAGCTGGCAGAGGCCAACGAGGTGCCGCTCACCACCGCGCAGCGCTGGGTGAAGGAGGCGCGCCGGCGCGAGCTCCTGCCTCCGGGACGTCGGGGCAAGGCCGGCTAGCACCGCCGTTCAGCCGAGCTTGTCCACGAGCTTGGTCAGCATCGTGATGTTGCGGGTGGTGTTCGGCGCGGCACCGGCCGCCTTCCAGTCCTTGGCCTTGAGCACGGTGTCCAGCGACTTGCCCTCGATGCGCCAGTGGACGTCGGCCCCGTGCACCTCCAGGGTGTCGACGTCGCCGGACAGGTCCTCGATGGCGCGTTTCTGGGCGGCCGTCGGCGCCGACCGGAGGAAGGCCACCAGGTAGGTGGCGCCGGCGGGGAGCGCCCCGAACGGCTCGAGGTCGACGATGGCGCGCAGCTGGGCCGCGGTGCGCACGAACGCCTCGGAGTCGAAGCCGAACGCGTCGGCCACGGCCGCCTCGATGGCGGGCTCGAGCGTGCCCCGTCCGAGCGGGGAGCGGAACGCCACGTTGCCGCTGGCGATGTAGGTCCAGACGTCGTCGTAGCCGAGCCCCTCGACCGTCTGGACCAGGTCCGCCATCTGCATGCGGCGCTTCCCGACGTTGACCGCCCGGAGGAACGCCACCTGCTGCTTCGCCATCGGGGCGGACCCTACGCTCTCCTCGTGCGCATCCGCTCGGTGGGTCGGGCGGTCCTGGTGGCCGTGGCCGTGTGGGGTGGGGGCGCGGCTCCGGTCGGCGCTGCACCCCGCCCGGCACCGCCGCCATCGCCGCGAGCCGCGGCATGCGCCGAGAACCCGTTCTCCGCGGGCTTCGATGCCGAGGTGCGGCGCCGCTGGCCCGGCCACCGGATCTCCGCCGCGGTCTACGACACCCGGACCGGATGCCAGTACCGGTACCGCAGCGACCTGCGCATCACCACGGCATCCGTGCTGAAGATCGAGATCATGGCGGCCGTGCTGCGCCGGGCCCAGCGCGAGGGCCGTGCCCTGACGGCCACCGAGCGGGCCCGGATCACGCCGATGATCCGCACGTCCGACGATCCCGCCGCCAACGCGCTGTGGTCGTCGGTCGGCGGCGTGTCGGGGATGTCGGCGCTGGACCGGGAGCTGGGACTCGCCGACACGGTGGAGACCTCGCCGTGGGGCCTCACCTCCACCTCGGCCGCAGACCGCAACGCGCTGCTGCGCCAGCTGGTGCTGGGTCAGTGGGGCCCCTTCACCGCCTCCACGCGGGCGACGGCCCGGTCCTTCCTGCTCGACGTCACCCCCAGCCAGCGGTGGGGGATCACCGCCGGCGTCCCGTCGTCGTGGAAGGTCCCGATGAAGAACGGCTTCTTCCCCGCCTCCTGCTGCGGGTGGCGCATCAACACCTCTGGAGTGGTCGAGCGGCCCGGCGGCGGTGCGTACGTCGCCACCGTGCTCTCCGACGGGTGGGCGACGCAGGGGCAGGGGGTCCAGGCCGTCGAGTTCGTGTCCCGCGTCATCGCCTCGTGGAACCTCGTGACCATCGGCCCCCACCGGTCGCCCGCCCGCTTCGCCCAGCAGGAGACCCGGGACATCCTCGGCCGGTCCGCCACGTTCGCCGAGGAGCAGGACCGGGCGTGGCGCGTCGGGACCGATACCAAGCGGGCGGGGCCCGAGCTGGCCCGGCTGCTGGGGGACCCGGGCGTCGACGCCACCTCCGGTGCCGTGCTTCGGCTGTACCTCGGCGTGCTCGGCCGCAACCCGGGGCCGTCCACCTGGTCCGGCCGGGTCGCGCAGCTCCGTTCGGGCGATCGCACCCTCGAGCAGGTCGCAGACGCCATCGCCTGGTCGTCGGAGCTCTCGGGTGGAACGCCGCTGACCACGGCCCAGTTCGTCGACCGGGCGTACCAACGGGTCTACGGCCGGCTGCCCAGCAGCGCCGATCGCAGCTGGTGGGTGGCTCGCATCGATGGCGGCCGGTCCCGCGGATCGCTGCTGGTCGGACTGACCTCCTCCAACACGTTCCGGTGGAACTCGTCCCAGCGGGTGCGGGTGACGGCGACGTACCTCGCCATCCTGCGGCGCCTTCCGTCGGACGGGGCCCGTGCGGACTGGGAGGCGCGCCTCTGGGGCGGTCAGCCGCTGAGCGGCCTCACCGGCTCGCTCTTCGGCTCCGCGGAGTACGCCCGTCGCTTCTCGTGATCAGAGCGGACGGTAGGGTCCGCCACCCAGTGGAGCCTGACGTCGTCGCCGTCCGCCCGGGGTACCGGGGCGACATCCAGGGCCTGCGCGCCATCGCCATCCTGCTGGTCGTCATCTGCCACGCGGGCGTCGCGCTGCCCGGCGGGTTCATCGGCGTCGACGTCTTCTTCGTGATCTCCGGCTACGTGATCGGCGCCATGCTCCTGCGCGAGCTGGACCGGAACGGAACCGTCTCGTTCGGCGGCTTCTACGCCCGCCGGGCCCGGCGGTTGCTGCCGTCGCTCGCCGTCCTGCTGGTGGTCGGTGTGCTGGTGGGCATCCTCGTGCTCCCGGTGTGGGGGCAGGAGATCCCGTTCCGGACCGCGGGTGCGGCGGCGCTGTTCTTCTCGAACGTCTACCTGTACCGGCACCTCGGGTACTTCGAGGCGGCGTCGGACGGCACGAACCCGTTCCTGCACCTGTGGTCCCTCTCGGTGGAGGAGCAGTTCTACCTGGTGCTGCCGCTGCTGGTGTGGGGCGCGTGGAAGCTGGCGGGACACCGAGCGCGGGGCGCCTCGCGCCGGGCGGTGGCCGCCGTGATCGGGGCCGTCACCGTGGCGTCGTTCGCCCTGAGCTGGGCCGTCATCCACGGGCACAGCCCGATCTCGTCCCAGGCGACCGTCCGGATGGCCTTCTACGGCGCGCCTACCCGGTTGTGGGAGCTGGGCGCCGGCGTGCTGCTCGCGCTCGGGCCGCGGCTGGTGGCGCGCATCCCCGCCCGGCTGGGCACGGCCATCGGGGTCCTGGGCGCGGGGGCCATCGCCGCGAGCGCCGTCCGGCTGGACCCGCTGGACCCGTTCCCCGGCCCGGCTGCGATCCCGGCAGTGGCCGGGACGCTGGCGCTGATCATCGCCGGCGACCGCTCCGGCGCGTTCCACCACGGGCTCTCCTGGCGGCCGCTCGCCTGGGTGGGCGACCGCTCCTACGGCTGGTACCTCTGGCACTGGCCGATGATCGTGTACGCCAGCATCCTGTGGCCCGGTTCCCGGGGCGCCATCGTGGCCGCCGCGGCGCTGAGCCTGCTGGTGGCGGCCGGCGCCTACGCCGCGTTCGAGGACCGCATCCGGCGGGACCGGCGCATCCGCGGCGGACGGGCCGCGGCCCTGGC
Organism: uncultured Acidimicrobiales bacterium; assembly: GCA_937926025.1. GTDB lineage: Bacteria > Actinomycetota > Acidimicrobiia > Acidimicrobiales > Iamiaceae > Aquihabitans. The sequence continues at coordinate 10,532 of CALANQ010000267.1, read as the reverse complement.
TGTCGGCTGCGTGGCAGTGCCCCTGCTCGTGGTCTGGGGCGCGCTGGCCGGGATCACCCGGGGCTGGGGCGTGGAGGAGCCTCCGGACTGGTCCGATGTCCCGGTGCTCCGGTACGCCGGCTGCCTGCTGGTGAACCGGGACCTGGCGAACACGTGGCCGGAGGAGTCCTGCACCCTGGCGCCACCGGACGGCCCCGGCCGCGGCACGGTCCTGGTGCTGGGCGACGACGAGGCGGTCGGCGTCAGCAGCGCGGTGGCCGCGGCCGCGGCCGACCGGGGGTACGAGGTGAAGCTGTGGGCCCGCACCGGCTGCCCGTTCACCGGGGCGGCTCCGGCCGGCTACCCCCGGTGCCGGGAGTGGCAGGACGCCGCACTCGCCGAGGTCGACCGGCTCGATCCCGATCTGGTGGTGGTGGCCAACCGGGCCAGCGCGTACACGGTGGACGTCGACGGTCGGGTGGGGTCCAACGCCGGGCGCATCACCACCGTCGAGGGCCGGCGGACCGGCGGCGACGGCGCCGCCGTGGCGGCGTGGGGCGACGCCCTCGGCGTGATGCTCGACCGGCTCGACGACCGGGGCGTCCCCGTGCTGGTGATCGGCGGCATCCCCGGCTACCGCGATCGCTTCCCCGTGGTGTCGGTGCTGCGGCCGACGGCGGACCCGCCCGAGCGCAGCCGGGCCGACGTGGACGAGGAGCAGGGTCCGGTGGTGGCGGTCGAGGAGGACGCCGTCGCCGCCGCCGACGATGCCGCGTACCTCGACCCGGTCCCGCTCCTGTGCGGCACCGACGCCTGCACGCCCTACGAGGGCGGGCGGTGGCGGTACTGGAGCGCGTTCGAGCTCACCACCCACGGGAGCGAGGTGCTCGAGCCATCGGTGGCCCAGGCCATGGACCAGCTCCTCCCGGAGCGCTGACCGCCCGTCAGACCAGCGGGGCCAGCCAGCGGAGCTCGGTGCCGCCGCCGGGGCGGGCACCGATCTCGAAGTGGCCGCCGGCCTCCTCGGCCCGCGACGCCAGGTTGTCGAGGCCGTGGCCCTCCGGGCGGCGCTCGCCCAGGCCCCGGCCCCGATCGGCCACGGTGACCGCCACCCGGTCCGCCTCCACCGCCACCCGCACGTCGAAGGTGGGGGAGCCGGCGTGCTTGGCGGCGTTGGCCAGCCCCTCGCGGACCACGGCCACCACGTGGCTGGCGAGGTCGTCGGGGATGGCGCTGTCGACGGGCCCCTCGAACCGGAACGTGGGTGATGCGCCCAGCGCGTCGAACAGCTCGTCGCCCACCGACAGCAGGCGGCGGCGCAGGCCGTGCGACGACGTGGCCGGCGGGTTCAGCTCGAAGATCGAGGCCCGCACGTCGCGCACCGTGACGTCGAGGTCGTCGACGGCCTGGTGGATGCGGTTCACGACCTCGACCTCGGTGGAGAGGCGGGCCGCCGACTGCAGCGACAGGCCGGTGGCGAACAGGCGCTGGATCACCGTGTCGTGCAGGTCGCGGGCGATGCGCTCCCGCTCGTTGGCGATGTCGAGCTGGCGCTCCCGAGCCAGCAACCGGGAGTTCTCGATGGCGATGGCCGCGGCGGCCGCCAGGCCCACGGCGAGCTCCTCGTCCTCGTCGGTGAACGGTACGCCGCCCTGCTTCTCGGTGAGGTAGAGGTTGCCGAACACCCGGCCCCGCACCGCGATGGGCACGCCGAGGAACGACGTCATCGGCGGGTGCCCGGGCGGGAACCCGAAGCTCTCGGGGTGCTCGCTCAGGTCGTCGAGCCGGATCGGCTCGGGGCGCACGATCAGCAGGCCCAGGATGCCGTGGCCCTTCGGCAGGTCGCCGATGACGGCGGCGGCCTCGTCGTCGATGCCGACGGTGACGAAGGCGGACAGGTGCGTGCCGTCCGGGCTCAGCACGCCCAAGGCCCCGTAGGTGGCGCCCACCAGCTCGGTGGCGGCTTCGGTGATGCGCCGGAGCACCACCGGCAGGTCCAGGTCGGCGCCGATGGAGGTGATGGCGGCGATCAAGCGCTCGAGGCCCGCTGGTCGGGTCGCGGCATCCACGAGCCCGATCGTAGGCGTCGGGCCCGGTCGTCAGGCCAGGTGGGAGGCTCCACTGCCGCTCCGGTTCTGCCGGTCGGCCTGGCGGGCGGCGTACACCGCGGCCTCGGTGCGACGGGACATGCCCAGCTTCATGAGCACGTTCGACACGTAGTTCTTGACCGTCTTCTCCGCCAGGTGGAGCCGCTCGCCGATCTGGCGGTTGGTGAGCCCCTCCGCCAGCAGGTCGAGGATCTTGCGCTCCTGGGGGGTGAGCGAGGCGATGCGCTCGTCCTCCTCGGTGCCCTGGCGCAGCCGCTCCAGCACCCGGGCGGTCATGACCGGGTCCAGGAGGGAGCTGCCGCTGCCGACCTTGCGCACCCCCTCGACGAGGTCGTGGCCCCGGACCTGCTTGAGGATGTAGCCCGAGGCGCCGGCCATGATGCTGTCGACCATGGCCTCGTCGTCGGCGAACGAGGGGAGCATCACGCACTTCACCTCGGGGTGGCGGGAGCGGATCTCGCGGGCCACCTCGATGCCCGACCCCTGCTCCAGCTGCACGTCGAGGACGGCCACGTCGGGGTGGGCGCCGGCGATGCGGTCGAGCGCCTCGGTGCCGGTGGACGCCTCACCGACGACGGTGATGTCGTCCTCGCTCTCGAGGAGGTCTCGGACGCCGCGACGGACGACCTCGTGGTCGTCGAGGAGGAACACCCGGGTGGTCATGGCGACCATCGTCGCAGGTGGTGGCGTCGGTCACCAGGGACCTTGGTCCCACCGGATCCGGGACCTCGGCCCCTACCCGGAGGGTCCGTTCGTCCTGAGGATGGACGGGCAACGTTCCCCAGCTCACCGAGGTCCTGCCGTGAGTCCCGCTAACCAGACCATGCTGGCGCGCTTCGCCGTCGCCACATCGATCTTCGCCCTCGTGATGGTCGGCGTCGTCGCCATCACCGCCAACGGCAAGAGCGGCGGCGATGCCGAAGCCGTGGCGGGGCCGGTGGACGTGGCGCCCACCGAGTTCGCCAGCACGCCCGCCGCGGTGTCGGTGCCGCTGGGCGGGTCGCTGAATGTCACCAACAACGGCACGATGCCCCACAACGTGACCATCCTCGACACGGCGATCAAGACCACGGACCTCGGGCCCGGCGAGTCCGCCCCGCTCGACGTCTCCTCCCTGGAGCCGGGCCAGTACGAGATCTTCTGCGCCATCACCGGCCACAAGGACTCGGGCATGACCGGCACCCTCACCATCACCGACGGCAGCGCCGCCGGCAACGCGGCGGGCGACGAGGCCGCCGCAGCCGCGGACAGCAGCCACTCCAGCCACGCCACCGCAGACATCGGGTCGCTCGAGTCCACCGACCCGATCGCCAAGCAGTTCGACAAGGAGATGCAGGCCGGTATGGACGGCGGCGTCGCCACGTTCCTGGACAACGCCACCAAGTACGCCGAGGGTTCGATCCCGACGGGCAACCAGGTCCTGAAGCCGAAGATCCTCCCCGACGGCACCAAGCAGTTCCACCTCACCGCGGCGGTCACCGACTGGGAGGTCAGCCCCGGCAAGGTGGTGAAGGCCTGGACCTACAACGGCATGGTGCCCGGCCCGTGGCTGAAGGTGGACCCCAACGACGACGTCGAGGTGGTCCTGACCAACAACCTGCCCATCAGCACCGACATCCACTGGCACGGCGTCGACGTCCCCAACGATCAGGACGGCGTGGCCGGCATCACGCAGGACTACATCCTCCCGAACACGACCTACACCTACAAGTTCAACGTCGGGCCCAACAACCAGCAGGCCATGTACCACGCCCACTACCACGGGCAGGAGGCCGTCCTGAACGGGCTGTTCTCGGTGTTCCAGGTGGGCGAGGTGCCCATGCCCAAGGCCGGCACCTACGGCCAGTTCCAGGTGCCCGAGCACGTGAAGATCGCCCAGGAGCTCCCGATGGTGCTCAACGACGCCGGCGTGATCGGCCTGTCGCTGAACGGCAAGGCGTTCCCCGAGACGGCGCCGATCGTGGCCAACAAGGGCGACTACATCCTGCTCCACTACTACAACGAGGGGCTGGTGGGTCACCCGATGCACCTCCACCGGCAGCAGCAGCTGGTGGTGGCCAAAGACGGCTTCGCCCTGGAGTCGCCGTACCAGATGGACACGGTGTGGGTGGCGCCCGGCGAGCGCTACAGCGTGCTGATCCACGCCAACGAGGTGGGCACGTGGGCCTTCCACTGCCACATCCTCAACCACGCCGAGAGCGACACCGGCCTCATCGGCATGGTCACGGCGATGATCGTCAACGACCCGAACGCCAAGGCGGACAGCTGATGCGTTGATCGGCGGCGGGCCGGGTCCCCGCCCCCAACCCGCCGCAACCGAGATCCCCGGGGTCCGTGCCCCGGGGATCTCCCGCGTCCGAGGTTGCCGTCAGGAGATCGCCGGGCCAGGCTTCGTGCCACCATGCCGTGGCCATCGTGGCAAGAAGCAGCGACCGCATCGGTCGTGCTCATCGTCCTCTCGCTGGTGCTGCGGCGCGTCGATCGGCGCGACACCAAGGTGGTGGCGGCGTTCGCCCAGGAGGTGGCGCTGGTCTCGTTCCTCTACATGCTGTGGCGCCTCGCCCGGCAGCTGCCGCTGCTGCACGAGGAAGGGGCCATCGAGCGGGGCCAGTGGATCTACGACTTCCAGCGGGCCATCCACCTCCCGAGCGAGCTGTCGATGGAGAAGTGGCTGGCCGAGCACCACTGGTTCGCCCAGGTCACCGTGGACTACTACGCCACGGTCCACGTCCCCGGGCTGCTGTGCTTCCTGGTGTGGCTGTGGGTGCGCCACCGCGACCAGTACCCCCGCTGGCGCAACGCCCTGGCCATCACCACCGGCTTCTGCCTGTTCATCCGGTTCATCCGGGTGTCGCCGCCCCGGCTCACCCCCGGGCACGGCTTCTGGGACCTGAGCGCCCAGATGGGCCGGGACATCTACGGCCCGGTGGGCACCGGGGCGTCGGACCAGTTCGCGGCCATGCCCAGCATCCACGTGGCGTGGGCGTGCATCGTGGCCTTCGGGATCTGGCACTGCGCCAACAGCCGCTGGCGGATCATCGGGCCGATCCACCTGGTCTTCACGATGTGGGCGGTCATGGCCACCGCCAACCACTGGTGGCTCGACGGCCTGGTGGCCATCGCCCTGGTCGGCCTCGCCCTCGCCATCGACGAGGGCGCCCGGCGCCTGGCCGCCGCCTGGCGGGCCCGCCGCGGACCGCTGTCCGCCGATCGCACCGGTCCGGCCGACCCCGTGGACCCCGGTCCCGACCCCGAGCTGGTCCCCACCGGCTGAGGTCGCGGCCGCGTGCACGAGTCCGGCGTAGCGCCGGGTTGCTGCACACGGGCCGGGTGACCTCGCCCGCCCAGTGCGGAAATCCGGCTTCAGGCCCGCTTCCTGCACACGGGCCCGGACGCGACCGTGCCCGCCGGGATTGGGAGGGAGGGGGCGGCGGGCACGATCTGAGTCGTCGGAGACGACGTGTGGGATGACGGTCACTACCCGTCTCGGGAGGTGGCAAACCTCCCGAGACGGGATTCTCCGAGATTCCCCCGGGCGCTACACCCGGGCGTCGTAGGCGGGGAGGGTCAGGATCCAGGCCAGGAGCTCCGCACGGGGAGTTCCCGCCTTGAGCTTGGCCTCCCACTCCGTCCGCTCGGCGGCGGTGGGCACTCGCTGGAGCATGACCCGCACGGGGACCACGAGGTCCGTCGTGGCGGCGCTCTTGCGCTTGTACTCGCTGCTCTCGGAGAAGTTGGTCATGACCTGGCCCCGGGACATGCCCCGGTCGAGCTTGCCCGTCCAGTAGTTGACGCCGCTGGTGTCGGGGTTGCGCTGCAGCACGTTCTTGTAGATGAGCAGCACGAAGTCCCGGTTCTTCAGGGCGCCGTAGCGGTTCGTGAACTCGCTGGAGCCGGCGAAGTTGGCCGAGATGGTGTTGAGCCCGGTGCCGTTGCGGTACTTGCCGACCCAGTAGTCCAGGCCCGACTTGTCCGGGAGCCGGAGGAAGTAGGCGTTGAACAGCCGGACGATCGGGGCGTACCGGGCGGCGTACGGGAAGTCCACCGCCTGGCTGAGCAGATCCTTCGGGGCCACGGAGCCGTTGGCCACCTTCGTGCGCCAGTCGTTCAGCTCCGCCGCGGTGGGAACCCGGTTGGCGAAGTCCTTGAACTGCTGGGTGGTGAAGGCGTCCACCGTCTTGAACGGCGGGAGGACGTGGAGCGACAGGGCCGACTCGCTGCCCAGGCCGGTGCCGTTGCGGGCGGCCACGCTGAACCGGTAGAGCCGCCCGGGCGTGAGCCCGGTGACCGACGCGGTCGGGGAGGCGTTGGCCGTCTCGAACTGGGCCACCACGGTGCCGGCCGCATCGGCCTTCACCGTCACCCGGTACGCCGTGATGGCGCTTCCGCCCGTGCTGGAGGGCGCCTTCCAGGTGACCGTCGCCGCCGTGCCCGTGATGGCCGAGACCGTCGGGGTGGCGGGGGCGGCGGGCACGGTGCCGGCGCCGACCGTGACCTTCAGCGCAGCCGAGGTCGAGGCGTTGTGGGTGGCCGAGCCCGAGTAGGCGGCGGTGGCCGTGTGGTCACCGGGCGCCAGGGCGGGCAGGGCGAGGGTGGCGGTGGTCCCGTTCAGGGCGACGGCCGGCTTGGCGGTGCCGTCGATGGTGAACGTGACCGTGCCGGTGGCCGCGCCCGAGGCGGGCGTCACCGTGGCCACCAGGTTGTCGCCGGAGCGGACCAGGGCGGTGGTGGTGTTCACCTTGGTGACCGTGATGGCGATCACCAGCTCGGCCGAGGTCGACGGCGCGTGCGTCGTCGAGCCCAGGTACCGGGCGGTCACCGTGTGGTTGCCCGCGGTCAGCGCCGGCAGGGCCAGCTTGGCGGTGGTGCCGGTGAGGTCCACCGGGGCCTGGTCCGCACCGTCGATGGTGAAGCGGACCTGGCCGGTGGCGGTGCCCGAGGCGGGCGTCACCGTGGCCACCAGGTCGTTGCCGGAGCGGACGACCTTGGTGGTGGTGGCCACCTTGGCCGGGCCGCTGGTGCCCGTGACCTGTTGGGTGATCGCTGCCGAGGTGGACCCGGCGAGGGCCTCGTCGCCCTCGTAGCGGGCGGTGATCGCATGGGTGCCGGCGAGCAGCGCCCGGTTGATCGACGCCGTGCCGGTGCCGTCGACGGTGGCCGTGCCCAGGACCTCGGTGCCGGCCAGGAAGGTGACCTTCCCGGTGGGCGAGCCGGTGCCCGACGTGCGGACGACCTTGGCGGTGAGGGTCACCGGGGCGTCGTTGGTGGCCGGGTTCTGGCTCGAGGTGACGGTGGTGGCCGTGGTGCCCCGGCCGTCGGCGCTGACCACGACGGTGGCCGTGCCGGTGGCGGGGTTGGTGCCGTTGGTGCCGGCCCAGGTGGCCACCAGGTTGTGGGAGCCGAGGGCCAGGGCGCTGGGCAGGGTCACGTCGGCGGTGGTGGCGACGGTGCCGCTCCACAGCTGGGTGGCGCCCTCGGTGAGCTTCACCGTGCCGCTGATCTCGGCGTCGCCCGTTGCCGGGCGCAGCTCGATGCGGACCTTGCTCAGCTCGCCCGCCTTGGTGGGGGAGTTGAGCGGCGTCAGCGACACCCGGGTGTCGACCTTGCCGACGGCCACGGCCACACCCGCCGAGGTGGCCGAGCGGTAGTTCGGGCCGCCGGAGAAGGTGGCGACCACGGAGCGGTTGCCGGCGCTCTCGAAGCGGACCGGGACGGTCGCCTTGCCGTTGGCGTCGAGGACGGCGGTGCCGACCTTGACGTTGTCGGTCACCTCGACGGAGCCGACGGGCGTGCCGTCGGTGCCGGCCACGGTGATGGTGGCGTCGACCCTCTCGCCGACGACCGCCGTGGTCTTGGCCAGGCTGACCGTGACCGTGGGCGCCTTGGTGGGGGAGCCCTGGGTGCGGGCCGACTCCACCGTGGCGTCGGCGTTGTCGGCCTCGCCGGCGGCACCGTCGTTGGCGCCGCCTGCGCCGGGCGTGAAGGCGATGGCCTGGCCGGCAGGGCGAGCCGAGTAGTCGGCCACGTCGGTGCCGGGCCCGCCGATCAGGGTGTCGCCGCCGTCGATGGCGGTGCCCTGGTCGAGGCGGTCGTTGCCGTCGCCGCCGTTCTCGGTGTCGGCCCCGCCGTTGCCCTTGAGCAGGTCGTTTCCGGCACCGCCATCGAGGGTGTCGACGTTGCTGCTGCCGATGAGGGTGTCGTTCCCGGCGCCGCCCGTCAGCTTCGAGCGCTGATCGGCGATGAGGGTGTCGTTGCCGCCCTTGCCGTCGATGTCGCCGGTGGCGCTCGAGCCAATGGACCCGACCCGGATCACGTCGTCGAGCTCGGTGCCGATCACCGTCTCCACGGTGTAGGCGAGGTCGTCGCGCTTGCCCGGCGTGTTCGCCGAGTCGTCGGTGGCGTTCCCGTCGTCGTAGCTGCCGATGCCGATGGACACCGAGACGGGGGCGGTGCGGTCGGCGTAGCTGACCGTGTCCTTCCCGTCGCCGCCCTCGATGCGGTCGGCACCGGGGCCGCCGTACAGCGTGTTGTTGCCGGTGAAGCCGCCGGACACCCAGTCGTCGCCCTCGCCGCCGCGGACCACGTCATCGTCGTTGCCGCCGTTGACGGTGTCGTCGCCGGCACCGGCATCGAGGTCATCGTTGCCGTCGCCGCCCTGGATGTTCTGGGAGCCGCCGGCGGTCTTGATGACGTCCTTGCCGCCGTCGCCGGTGACGCTGTCCTGGGTGGTGCCGGGCAGGGTCGCACCGGTCTGGGTGATGGTGTCGTCGCCGTCACCGCCCCAGAGCCGCTGCTGGCCGTCGGTGGACGTGCCACGGGCTCCGCGGTCGTTGCCGTGGTCGACGAGGGTGTCGTTGCCGCCCTGGCCGCGGACCTCGTCGTTGCCGGGGCCGCTGGTGATGGTGTCGTCGCCCTCGCCGCCGTTGAGGGTGTTGGCGCCCTCGACGTCGGTGATGGTGTCCTTGCCCTCGCCGGTGCTGATCACGTCGTCGCCGGGGCCGCCGTCGACCACGTCGTCGGCCGTGGTGCCCGAGCTGCTGCTGAAGCCGTCGTTGCCGGGGCCGAGCAGCGTCCGCTTGGAGCGGCCGCCGGACGACACCTGGACGTAGTCGTCGCCGTCGCCCATGTCGATGTCCTTGACGCCGGCGGCGGTGGCCAGGGTGTCGTCGCCCGGGCCGCCGATGACGGTCTGGTCGCCGCTGCTCGAATCGAACGCATCGTCGCCCGGACCCATGTCGAGGTAGATGGTCCCGACGACGTCCTTCCAGAGGGCGCCGTCGTCGTCGCCGCCACCGAGCTCGATGTGCTCGTCGCCGCCGGAGCCGCCGACGTAGTCGTCGCCGTCGCCCATGATCCAGGTGTCGCCCTTCCCGGCGGGATCGGGCTTCGAGTACGTCTGGTCGCCGTCGCGGGCATCGTCGTCGCCGTCGCCGCCCTCGAACCGGTCGATGCCGGCGTGGCCGCTGAGCTCGTCGTCGCCGGGGCCGCCGACGAGGGTCTGGTCGCCGGTGTCGCCGTCGAGGATGTCGGCCGCGGACCCGCCCACGATCTTCTCGTTGTCGGGCCGGACCTCGTCGCAGTACAGGCCGACGCAGTCAGCGCTGAGGTTGGTGCCGGAGCCGTTGACGCCCTCGCCGTCGCGGGCGCCGTCGGTGAGGCGGACCACGATCGGATTGGAGCGGTTGGCGTAGCTGACCTCGTCGAAGCCGTCGCCGCCGGCCATGCGGTCCGGGCCGAGGCCGCCCTCGAGGTAGTCGTCGCCGGGACCGCCGTCGAGGCTGTCCTCCTCGGCGCCGCCGTACAGCTCGTCGTTGCCGGCGTTGCCCTGGAGGGTGTCCTTCAGGTCCGACCCGCGGAGCAGGTCGTTGCCGTCGCCGCCGATGAGCAGGCCGGGGCCGTCGATGGTGTCGTTGCCGCCTCGGCCCTGGAGCTCGGCCGGCTTGGTCCCGGCCGCCAGGTGGTCCGCGGCCGGGGTGCCCCACACGATGTCGGTGGAGGCGCCCACGTTGTCGAACTGCGCCTGGTCGGTGCGGCCGTCGTCGGCCTTGCCGTCGAGGCTGACCGAGATGGCCTTGGTCTCGGCGGAGAAGTCGGCGATGTCGCCGGCGCCCTCGCCGCCCTCGTAGATGTCGCCGCCCTCGCCGCCGACCATGCGGTCGTTGCCGTAGGAGCCGTACATCATGTCGGCGCCGTCGTTGCCCACGAGCACGTCGTCGCCGGCGGAGCCGATGAGGACGTCGGTGGCCGATGAGCCGTTCAGGGTGTCGTTGCCGTAGCCGCCGTCGATGACGTTGGCCGTGGTCGACGAGTACATCGTGTCGTTGTCGGGGCCGCCGACCCCGGTCTCGATGCTGGTGAGGGTGTCCTTCTCCGCGGTGCCGGTGGCACCGCTGGTCTTGCCGTCGCGCAGGTCGACGGTCATGGGCTCCGACGAGCGGTCGGCGT
>CALANQ010000266.1 GCA_937926025.1 uncultured Acidimicrobiales bacterium | reverse complement strand
TCGACAGGGCCTCCTGCCCGTCGCGGTCGTCGCCCGGGTTGAGCGCCAGGGACGACCACGACAGCAGCAGCGCCCGCTCGGCGTGGTCGTCGGGGCCGAGGGCGGCGAGAGCCTCGTCGATCAGGCCGATGAGCTGGTCGTCGAGCCCGCCGAAGGAGAACCCGATCGCCCCCGACACCAGGGCCCACTGCTGGGCGGCCCGGGCCAGGACCACGCCGTCGCCCCAGGTGCGGGCGAGGGCGGTGACCCCGCGCAGGGCGCTGCGGGCATCGTCGAGGTTGCCCAGGAGGCGGTTGGCCTCGGCCAGCAGCAGCAGGGACTCGGCCTGGGTGTCGGCCCACGCAGGGGACCGGTCGGCCACGGGGGCCAGCACGTCGAGCGCCCGGCGGGCCCACGCCCGGGCCTCCTCGTCCGCCACCACCTCCAGGGCCCGGCGGCCGGCGGCCACGGCCGCCGCCGCCGCCCGCTCCGGCGGGCAGATCCGCCCGGCGGCGAAGAGGTGCTGGGCGACGGCGGCGGCGTGGTCCGGCCCGGGCGGGCGCGCCTCCATGGCGTCGGCGACGGCCAGGTGCAGCCGGGCCTCCCGGTTGCGGGTGGTGCGGGCGATGAGCGACTGGCGGACCAGGGCGTGGGGGAACGTGACCCAACCGATGTCCTCGTCCTCGGCCAGCAGGCCGGCGGCGATGGCCTCGTCGAGCACGTCGAGGAGCTCGCCCTGGCCGAGGCCGGTGACCCCGCCCAGCAGGTCGATGTCGACCCGCTGGCCGATCACCGCGGCGGCGATGGTCACGTTGGCGGTCTGATCGTCGACCTGCTGGAGGCGCTGGTCGAAGAGGTCCCGCACGGTGGACGGCAACGCCCGCGCATCGGCCACAGGGGACCCGTCGCCGGGATCGGCCAGGGCCTCCAGGAACAGCGGGTTCCCTGCGGTGCGCTCCAGGAGCGCATCCAGGTCGGCGGCGTCGACGGCGACGCCGCGCTCCTCGAGCAGCTCGGTGGCCGCCGAGCGGTCCAGGCCCTCGAGGTCGATGGCGGAGAACCGGCGGGCCCGCCGGGCCTCGGCCAGGAAGCGGTCGACGTCCCGGGTGGAGCGGCCCGCGGGGCGGCGCATGGTGGCGATGATGAGCACCCGGCCGCCCCGAGGGTTGGCCAGCACCTGGTCCAGCAGGGTCAGGGTGGCGGCGTCGGCCCACTGCAGGTCGTCGATGACGAGCAGCATCGGGGTGGCGATGGTGACCTCGCCGAGCAGGTCGGCCATGGACTCGTAGAGCTCGAACGGCCCGGCCCGGTCCGGCAGGTCGACGCCATCGCCCAGCTCGGGCAGGAGGAGGCCGAGCGCCGGGCGCGGCTCCACCAGCTCCTTCACCCGCTCCACCGGGAGGGACCGCAGGGCGGTGCGCAGCGACTCCACGATCGGCTGGTAGGCGATGAGGTGCTCGGGGGTGCAGCGGCCCCACAGGACGTAGGCGCCCTGGGCGTGGAGCGCCCGGCAGGTCTCCTGGGCGAGGCGGGTCTTGCCGACGCCGGCCTCGCCGGCCACCACGAGGATGTGGCGTTCGCCGCCCATCGCCGCCGCCCAGGCGGCGTCGAGGGTGGCCCGCTCGCGCGCTCGGCCGACGAACGCGCTCCGGGTGCGGCGCTCGGTGACGGCGGGCGGCAGCGCCAGCGGGCTCTCGGTCGAGGCGGGCTCGGCCTCCGGCTGATCGGCGGCCGCGGCCGCGGCCGTCGCCGTCGCCGGGGCCGTGGGCGGGCTCGCCGGGGCGAGGGCCGGATCCTGCACCAGCACCTGGTCGGCCAGGGCGGCCAGCTCGGGGCCGAGCGGGACCCCGACCTCCTCGGCCAGGGTCGAGCGGGTCCGCTCCACCGCCCGCAGCGCTTCGGCCTGGCGGCCGCAGCGGTAGAGGGCCAGCACCAGCTGGGCGGCGAAGGGCTCGTGCAGGGGGTGCTCGGCCACCGCCGCCTCCAGCTCCCCGACGGCGACGGCGTGGCGGCCGAGCGCCAGCAGGACGTCGAAGCGGTCGTGCTGGGCGGCCAGCCGGAGCTGCTCGAGCCGGGCGACGTCGCCCCGGGCCCACGGCTCGTCGGCCACCTCGGCCAGCGCCCGCCCGTTCCACAGCCCGAGCGCCTGGTCCAGGGAGGCCAGCCGGGCCTCGCCGGCCTGGGCCGCCGCGGCATCGATCAGCCCGGTGAAGCGCTCGGCGTCCAGCGCACCCGGCTCCAGCTGGAGGCGGTACGCCGCGCCGGTGCGCTCGATGAGCTGGGGGTCGCCCCCGAGCGCCTTGCGCAGGTTCGAGAGGTAGCTCTGCAGGGTGCCGGTCGCGCTCGGCGGCGGTTCGCCGGCCCACAGGTCGTCGATCAGGCGCTCCACCGGCACGGCGTCGCCGCCGGCCAGGGCGAGGCGGATCAGGACGGCGCGCTGGCGCTGCCCGCCCAGCGCCGCGAGCTGGCCGTCGTGCCAGGCCCGGAGTGGGCCGAGGACCGAGATCTGGACGCGGGGCGGGGCCGGCTCGGTCACGCCGGACCGTCCGGGCCCGGGTACTCCTCGGGCCCGAGCGCCAGCCGCACCCCGAGGGCGGCGGCCAGCTCGTGGGCTCGCGCCCGGTCCTGCTGCACGCGTTCATGGTCCCCGGGGGCACCCCGTCGCTCGAGGAAGCTGGCCCGCTCGGCCAGCGATCGGGCCAGCCAGAGCTCGATGCCCTGCTCCTCGGAGACGGCGACGGCCTCCTCGATCGCGTCGATGGCACCGTCGAGGTCGCCGGCACCGTCCAGCGCCAGCGCGTAGCCCCGCTGGAGCGAGCCGAGGCACACGGCGCCCATGCCGGTGACGGCCATGTGGTCGGCGTAGGGCCGCAGCCGCTCGGCCAGCTCTGCGCACCAGTCCGCCTCGCCGATCAGCCAGCACACCTCGGCCAGCTGGGCGAGGCTGGTGGACCAGGTGGAGTCCGCGGCCTCGAGGCCGCCGGTGGCGAACACCTGCCGGCAGGCCTGTCGGGCCGCCTCGAGGTCGCCGGCCGCCGCGCAGGTGGTGGCGTGCCCGGTGAGCCACACGGGCATCGTCGGGTACTCGGCGACCATGGCGCCGGTGAGGGGCACCAGGTCACCGATGGTGCCGAGGTCGCGCGACAGCACGAAGATCTGGCCGGCGCGGGCGTGGCGGGCGTTGTCGGCGTGCGACGTCTCGCCCAGGTCGTTGGCCCGGGCCGACAACACCTCGGCCTCGGCGTGGCGGCCCTCCATCTGGGCGACGGCGGCGGCCAGGAACAGGTGGTACGCGTCGTAGAGCGGGCGGCCGTACGGGACGATGAAGCTCTCCAGGTCCTCGATGCGGGACCGAGCGGCGTGGGCGTCGCCGGACTCCAGCAGGTCGACCACGTCGAGGACCATGCCCACCACGCTCAGGTCGGACCAGCCGGCAGCGGCGGCGGCCGCACCCATCTCCGGGCCGATCTCCATGCGGTGGGCGAGCCCGGCCGGGAAGGCGTGGGCGAGGCGCTCGGCCAGCAGCGACAGCGCCAGGAGGCCGGGTCGGTCGGGCGCGGTGCGCGCCCCCTCCACGGCCCGGGCGGCCAGGGCCCGCTGGCGGAGCTTGTCCTCGGTGCTGTTGCGGGCGATCGACGACCAGGCGAGGAGGCTGGTGCGGTCCGGTCCGGCCTCGTCGCCCACCAGGTCGAGCGCCTCGTCGAGCAGGTCCAGCAGGTCGGTGTCCACCGTGCCGAAGGCGAACCCGACGCCGGCGAGGGCGAGGCAGCGCTCCTGCGCCGCCCGGGCCAGGACCCGGGCGTCACGCCGGTGGCGGGCCTCGCCGGCGACCGCATCGAGCGCCCGCTCCGCATCCTTGATCTCCCCGAGGCGGCGGCTGGCCTCGGACTCGATCAGCAGGGCCTCGGACCGGACGCGCCAGGCCTCGTCGTCGTCGGTGCCGCCCAGCGCCTCCAGCGCCCGGCGGGCCCAGGAGCGGGCCTCGTCGTCCGAGTAGCGGCCGAGGGCGGCGCGGGCGGCGCGGACCGTCGCCCCGGCGGCCCGGGCCGGCGGGCAGAGGCGCCCGGCGCTGGCCAGGTGCTGAGCGACGGCCAGGTGGTCGTCGCTGCTGCCGCGCTGCTCGAGCGCGTCGGCCGCCAAGAGGTGGAGCTGGGCCTCGCGGTTGCGGGTGGTGCGGGCCACGAGGCCGTGGCGGACGAGGGCGTGGGGGAAGGCGACCCAGCCGATGTCCTCGTCCTCCACCAGGAGACCGGCCTCCACGGCGGCGTCGACCGCGTCGAGCAGGTCGTCGAGGTCCAGCTCGGTGATGGTGCCGAGCAGGTCGAGGTCGACGCGCATGCCGATCACGGCCGCCGCCGTCACGACCCGGGCCACCTCGCGGTCGAGCTGATCCACCCGCTGGTCGATCAGGTCGCGGACCGACTCCGGCAGCTCGCGGGCGTCGAGCGGCTGGTCGCCGCCCCGCTCCGCGAGCGATTCCAGGAAGAAGGGGTTGCCGCCGGTGCGCTCCCGCAGGGACTCGGCGACGGCGGCGGCGTCGGCGACGCCCCGGCCGTCGAGCAGCTCGGTCACGTCCGCGGTGGTCATGCCGGCCACCTCCACCTGGTCGAGCCGGTCGTCGCGCCGCAGGTCGGTGAGCAGGCGGTCGAGGTCGGCGGTGCTGCGGCCCGCAGGACGGCGGACCGTGGCCAGGACGAGGAACCGTCCGGTCCGCTCCTGGCGGAGCAGGTGCTCGATCAGGGAGAGGGTCGAGCGGTCGGCCCACTGGATGTCGTCGACCACCCAGACGATCGGTGCCGAGCTGGCCACGTCGCCCAGGACCTCGGCCAGCGCCTCGTAGAGGTCGTAGCGGCTGGCGTCGGTGAGGGACTCGGCGGCTTCGGTCCGGCCGTCGCTGGGGAGCAGGATCCGCAGCGCCGGGCGCGGGTCCACGATGGCGCTGAGGATGTCTGGGTTGACGGCCCGCAGCGCCGTGCGCAGCCCTTCCGCCGCCGGCTGGTAGGCCACCAGGTTCTCCGCGGTGCACCGGCCCCAGAGGATGTGGGTGCCGGCCTCGTGCACCCGGCGGCAGAACACCTGGGCGAGGCGGGTCTTGCCCATGCCCGACTCGCCGGAGACGGTGACCATGCGGCGGCCGCCGGCGCGCACCGCCTGCCAGGCCCGGTCCAGCGCGTCGAGCTGCGCCTCGCGGCCCACGAAGGGGGAGCGGGGCCCCCGTTCGGTCACCGCGGGTGGCAGGTCGAGGGGCCCGGGCGTCACGGGGACCGGCACGGCCCCGGAGGCGAGCACGGCGGCGGGCAGGTCCGGCCGGGGGCCGGGGGCCGGGGCGTGCGCCGCCAGGTCCAGCGACGGGTCGCGGCCCGCCACCGCCTCGGCCAGGCGCACGAGGTCGGGGCTGGGATCCAGCCCCAGCTCCTCGGCCAGGTGCTCCCGGGTGGCCTCGTAGGCCTGGAGCGCCTCGGGCTGGCGGCCGCACCGGTAGAGGGCGAGGACCAGCTGCTCGGCCAGGCGCTCGCGGAGCGGGTGGGCGTCGACCGCAGCGGCCAGCTCGCCCACGACGGTGGCGTGCCGGCCCAGCTCCAGCTGGAGCCGGAACCGCTCCTCGATCGCCGCGAGGCGCAGCTCGTCGAGCCGCACCGCCTCACCCTTGGCCCACGCCTCGTCGGCCAGGTCGCCGAGCGCGTCGCCGTCCCAGAGGGCCAGGGCGGTATCGAGGGTCCGGACCCGGTCGTCGGCAGCGGTCCCGGGACGGTGGGCCTCGTCGACCAGCTGCTCGAACCGGGCCGTCGTCAGCTCGGCGATCTCGGTGTTGATCCGGTACCCGTCGCCCACCCGCTCGATGACCGGGGCCGAGCCGCCGAGCGCCTTGCGCAGGTTGGAGACGTAGCTCTGCAGGGTGTTGGCGGCCGATGCCGGCGGCTCGCCCGCCCACAGGTCGTCGATGACCCGCTCGGTGGCCACCACGTGGCCGGCGGCCACGGCCAGCCGGGCCAGCACGCCGCGCTGGCGCCGCCCGCCCAGCACGATGGGCCGGTCGCCGCGGGACGCGCGCGCCGGTCCGAGGACGGAGATGGTCAGGGTGGCGGTGGGTGGGGTGTCGAGGTGGTCCACGGTCCTGCGGGGTGGACGGCGGCAGGGGTGTGGCGTCGGGGGCCGCCCGGCGCGAAAAGCTAGCGGTCCCAGCGCTCGGCCCGGTCCGGGACGACGGCCGGGTGATCGGGCAGCTCGGTCAGCAGGTCGAGCGCGTGGTCGATGCCGCGCCGGCGCACCTGGGGGCCGTGGGCGCCGGCGAGGGCGTGCAGGTCCAGCGCGGCCACCCGGGCCCCCGACCGCCGCCACCGGCCCGGGTCCACCTGGGTGACCCACGGGCTGAGCAGGAGCCCGAACCGCAGCGCCCCGTCGGCCCACACCTCGCGGTCGAGCTGGCTCACGTCGTCGACCGGGTGGGGCACGGCCAGGCCGAAGCAGTCGGCTGCCCAGTACACCTTCGAGCGGACGTCGTAGAGGCCGCGGGTGGTCGGTGCGTCGTAGGCCGGGGGTCGCAGGGCCACCACCTCGTGCGCCCCGAGCACCGCCCGCTCCCCGTCGTCGAGCCAGCGGCACCGGCGGGGCGGCAGGGCGCCGGTGGCGGCCAGCCGCTCGGCGATGTGCCGGGTGGCCACGAGGGTGGCGTGGGGGCAGCGAGCCACGGCGTCGGCCAGGTTCCCGATGTGGTCGGCGTCCTCGTGGCTCACGAAGATCCAGCGCACGTCGTCGGGGTCCACCAGCTCCTCGACCTGGCGCCACCAGCCGGCCCGGTCCGGGGCCGCGCCGGTGTCGACCAGCAGCACGTCCCCGGGGCGGCGGATCAGCAGCGCGTTGGCGGCGATGCGCTCGGCGCCGCCCCGATCGGGGAGGCGGCGGATGAGGTGGACGTCGGGGGCGAGCTCGAGGGAGGTGTCGGCGGACATGGGTGCTCCAGGGGCGGGGACGGAGGCCGGGGACTCCCGGCACCGTGATGGTCCGCGCCCGCCCTTGGACGCCGGGTGGAGCTCACATGGAGCGGGTCAGCGCTCCTCGACCCGCCCGTCGGCGTGCTGGGCGAACCGGCCCTTCACCGGGCCGTGGTGGGGCGCGTCGTCGTCCCAGGGCCAGCCGCCGAACTGGGTGCGCTGGTAGTCGTCGAACGCCTGGCGGATCTCCTGCTCGGTGTTCATGACGAACGGGCCGTAGCGGGCCACGGGCTCGCCGATGGGCCGGCCCTGCAGGACCAGGATCTCCGTGGCGCCCTCGGTGCCGCCGGTCACCCGGACCGGCTCGTCGCAGCGGACCACCGCTCCGGTGTCGGCCCGCAGCGGGTGCGCCTCCACGAGGGCGTCCCCCTCGTACACGTAGAGCACGCGGATCGTGTCGGCGCCGGCGGCGGCCGGAAGCGTCCACGTGGCGCCGGGCTCCAGCTCCAGGTGCCAGATGGCCAGATCGGACTCCGGGCGGGCGGCCCACGAGTTGGGCGGGGGAGCGAGCGGCTCGAGTCCGGCCAGCGCCCCGGCGTACACGGTGACCGTGGCCGTGAGCCCGGCCTCGTCGACCACCTCCAGCTGGGGGATGTCCTCGGCCCAGAGCATCGTGAAGTAGGGGTCGACGTACTTGTCGGCCGCGGGCAGGTTCAGCCAGATCTGGAACAGGTGGAGCGGGTTGGGTCCGTCGGCGTCGACCAGCGGGAACATCTCGGAGTGGACCACGCCCTTGCCGGCGGTGAGCCACTGGGCGTCGCCCCGGCCGAACCGGGCGGTGGCCCCGAGCGAGTCGCTGTGGTCGATGAGGCCCTGGCGCACCACGGTGACCGTCTCGAAACCGCGGTGGGGGTGCTGGGGGAACCCGGGCACGTGGTCGCCGTGGTACATGTTCCAGCCGTCGATCCCGGCGAAGTCCTGGCCGATGTCGCGCCCCTCGAACGTGGCGGCCGGGCCCAGCTCGCCGTCGCCCTCCGGGTAGTGGTCGAGGTGGTGCGCGCAGAACAGGAACGGGTCGATGGTGGGCCACTGGGTCCCCAGCGGCACTTCCTGCAGGACGGGGTCGGTGGTGTCCGGTTCAGCGGTCGCGCTCATGCCCCCCACGCTACGGGGGCGCGACAACCTCGGTGCCGGTGCGGCCACGGGGCGCGCGATCCAGAGGCGAACGGGCACGTCGCGGGTGCTGAACGAAGGGTGAACTGTCAGCAACCCATCAGGTGACCGACGCCGAGCGCTCACGTTCGGGCAATTGGCCGTACACGGCTGATCCTTACGTTGACCTGCGTGTATACAGGCCGGGATACAACACCGACCCGACGCGAGCTGGCCTACCACTCGCTCCGGCAGCGGCTCCTCCAGGGTGACTTCGCGCCGGGGACGCGCCTCGGCGAGGAGCGCCTCGCCGCCGAGATCGGGGTCTCCCGCACCCCCATCCGCGAGGCGCTGTCCCGCCTCCACTCGGAGGGCCTGGTGGAGCGGCTGCCCGACGGCGGGTTCGGCCCCACCCTCATCAACCTCCACCTGATCTCGGAGCTCTACGAGATCCGCTTCGCCCTCGAGCGCTTCGCCCTGCGCCGGGCCGAGGACAAGGTGCCCACCCACGACGAGGACCTCGTCCGGGCGCTCCAGGCCGACTGGGCCGACATGGACGCGCCCGCCGCCGATGACGAGGTCGACGGCGACTTCGTCCTGCTGGACGAGGACTTCCACGAGCGCCTCGCCGCCGCCGCCGGCAACCAGTCGCTGGTGGATCAGCTCCACAAGGTGAACGAGCGCATCCGGGTCGTGCGGATGCAGGACTTCCTCACCGCCGAGCGGGTGGAGCTCACCATCGAACAGCACCTCGCCGTGCTCGACGCCCTCCTCCGCGAGGACATCCCGCTGGCGGAGCAGCGCCTCATCGGCCACTTCGCCGAGTCGCTGTCCGTGGTGGAGGAGCGAGCCGCCCTCGTGATCGCCCGCATGCTCGACCGGAGTACCCGATGACCGACACCACCCCGACCGAACCCGCCATCGACGCCACCCTCACCGGGCCCGTCCCCGATGTGGAGACCCACCTGGCCGACGCCTCGGTGCTGGCGGCGACGCCGATCCTCGACGCCCGGGCCATCACCCAGCGGTTCGGGTCGCTGGTGGCCAACGATGCCGTCGACTTCTCCATCCACGCCGGCGAGGTCCACGCCCTCCTGGGTGAGAACGGTGCCGGGAAGAGCACGCTGATGAAGGTCCTCTACGGGGTGAACACCCCGCAGGAGGGCGAGGTCCTGGTGCACGGGTCGCCCATCGAGCTCGGGTCCACGGCCGCCGCCCGCGCCGCCGGCATCGGCATGGTGTTCCAGGACCTGCGGCTGGTCCCGGCGCTCACCGTCGCCGAGAACGTCGACCTGGCCTGCGGGTCGGGCCGCTACCAGCGGTCGCTGGCCCGCAAGCGGGTGGCCGACGGCGCCGAGAAGTACGGCCTGGCGGTCAACCCCGACGCCGTCGTGCGGGACCTCTCCATCGCCGAGCGCCAGCTGGTGGAGATCCTCCGGGTGCTGCTCATGGACGCCAAGGTCGTCATCCTCGACGAGCCCACCAGCGCCCTCGCTCCCCAGGAGGTCGACGCCCTCCTCAAGGTCATCGACCGGCTCCGGTCCGACGGCCTCGGCATCGCCCTCATCACCCACAAGCTGGCCGAGACCCGGGCGGTCGCGGACCGGGCCACGGTCCTGCGAGGCGGGAAGATGGTCCTCTCGGGTGGCAACCCACGGGAGCTCACCGACGACGAGCTCGTCGAGGCCATGGTCGGCAGCGTCCCGCCGCCGCTGCCCGCCCACCGGGAGCCGCCGCAGACGGGCGAGCCGGCGCTGGTGGTCGATGCCGTCAGCGCCAAGAGCCCCGACGGCCACGCCCGCATCGCGGACATCACCTTCACCGTCCAGCCCGGCGAGCTGGTCGGCGTGGCCGGGGTGTCCGGCAACGGCCAGCGCGAGCTGCTCGACGCCGTGCTGGGCGTGCTGCCCCTGGACAAGGGCGAGATCCACATCGGCGGCACCGACATCGGCCGGGGCGGCAAGCCCAAGAAGGCGCTCGACGCCGGAGCGGTCATCGTGCCCGAGGACCCGGTGAACGACGCCGTGGTCGGCGGGCTCGCCATCCTCCAGCACCTGGCCCTCAACGGGCGGCCGCTGCCCACCTCCGGCCCCCGCATCGACTGGCGGACGGTCCGGCGCATGGTCGGCGACACTGACATCGCCGACAAGCTCCACCTCGCACCGCTCGACCGGGAGGTCGCCACCCTCTCGGGCGGCAACATCCAGCGCGTCGTGCTCACCCGCACGTTCCTCGTCGACGAACCGAAGCTGGTCGTCGTCGCCTATCCCAGCCGGGGGCTCGACATCGCCTCGGTCCGGGCCACGCAGAAGCTCCTGCTGGAACGCCGGGCCGCCGGCGCCGGCGTCCTCATGGTCTCCGAGGACCTCGACGAGCTGATGCTCATGTCCGACCGCATCGTCGTCCTCCACGACGGCCACGTCGCCGGCGTGGTCGATCCGTCCACGACCGATCGCCAGTCGATCGGCCGCCTCATGCTCCAGGGAGCAGCCGCATGACCGCCGTCGACGCACCCCCGTCCGAGACCGACGACGCACCGGACCCCGCGCCGGTCGTCGCCGAGGAGACCGGCGGCGAGCCCACGTTCGCCCAGCGGCTGCCCCGGGTGGTCGCCCGGTGGGCCGCCATCATCGTCTCCACCATCGTCATCTTCTCGGCGTTCCTCCTCGCCAAGGGCGCCGACCCCGGGCCGGTGCTCGAGGCCATGTGGAAGACGGCGATGGGCACGCCCGACAGCATCGGGGAGACGCTGATCCGGGCCACGCCGATCCTCCTCGCGGCCCTGGCCGCCGCCGTGCCCGCACGAGCGGGGCTGTTCAACCTGGGCGGTGAGGGCCAGCTGCTGATGGGCGCCATCGGCGCCATCCTCGTGGCCGACCAGCTCGACGGGGGAGCGCCCGGGTTCCTCACCCTGGTGCTGATGGCCGTGGGTGCCGCCGCCCTCGGGGCCGCCTGGGCGGCGCTGCCGGCGCTGCTCAAGGTGGTGACCCGCACCAACGAGGCCATCTCAAGTCTGCTGCTCAACTACATCGCGGCCATCATCGTCACCTGGCTCTGCTTCGAGCCCTGGAAGGACCCGGCCAGCCTCGGCCAGGCCTACTCCCGGGAGATGACCGGCCCCGAGCGCTTCCCGGTCATCTGGGGCGAGCGGGTCCACCCCGGCATCTTCGTGGCGATCGGCGCCGCCGTCGTGCTGTGGGCGGTCCTCAAGTACACGACGTGGGGCTTCAAGCTGCGGGTCATCGGCGGCAACCCGTCGGCGGCCAGGCGAGCGGGCCTGGCCGTCGGCGGGCTGTCGGTGGCCGCCATGTGCGTCGGCGGGGCCATGGCCGGGCTCGGCGGGATGATCGAGATCGCCGGGACCGAGGGCCGCCTGCGCCCCGGCCTGCTGGCTGGAGTCGGGTTCATCGGCTTCCTCGCCTCGTGGCTGGCCAAGCACGACCCGCTCAAGTGCATCCTCTCCGCCTTCATCCTCGGCGCCATCGCCGTGGGCGGCAGCGGGCTCAAGATCTCCGCCGGGCTCTCCGGCGGCGCCGTGAACATCCTCATGGCCCTCGTCCTGTTCGCCGTCCTCGGGTGGGGCTCCAAGCCCGCCGCCAAGGAGTCCTGATGATCGAACAAGTCCTCACCGGAGCCGTCGCCGGCGGCACCTGCATCGTGTTCGCCGGCCTCGGCGAGATCGTGGCCGAGCGGTCCGGGGTCATCAACCTCGGCACCGAGGGGTCGATGCTCTGCGGGGCGCTCGCCGCCTACGCGGTGGGCATCCAGACCGGCAACCCGTGGATCGGCGTGGCCGCCGGGATGCTGGCGGGCCTCGCCCTCTCCGCCGTCTTCGCCGCCATGGTGCTGCTGCGCAACGCCAACCAGATCGCCATGGGCCTGGTGGTCAGCTTCCTCGGCATCGGCATCACGGCCCTGTTCGGGCAGGACTACGTGGGCAAGGGGGTGGTGCCGCTGGAGACCTGGGACATCCCCGGGCTGTCGAAGCTGCCCTTCCTCGGGCCGGTCCTGTTCCAGCACGACCCACTCACGTACCTGTCGTTCCTGGCGGTGCCCGCCCTCACCTGGGTGATCTGGCGGACCCGGGCCGGGCTGGTGCTGCGGGCCGCCGGCGAGGGCCCCGAGGTGCTGGAGATCTACGGCACGTCCGCCACCCGGGTCCGATGGGTCGCGGTGCTCTTCGGCGGGGCCATGGCTGGCATCGGCGGCGCCCAGCTCTCCACCGCCTCCACCCTCAACTGGTCCGAGCAGATGACCGTCGGCCGGGGCTACGTCGCCGTCGCCCTCGTGATCTTCGCCGGCTGGGTCCCCTACAAGCTCATGCTCGGCGCCTACCTGTTCAGCGGCGCCATCGCCCTCAACCTCTACCTCCAGGCCCAGGGCTCGGACATCTCGCAGTACATCCTGCAGTCCCTGCCCTACGTGCTGGTCCTCGTGGTGCTCGCCCTGCTGAGCCGGCGCCGCATCCACGGCGGTCCCGCGGCGCTCGAGAAGGTCTTCGAGTCCTAGCGCCGGACCGCCCACCGTCCCCCAACCAACCAACCCCACCGTTCCCAAGGAGCATCCATGTCCCGTCCCATCCGCGCCCTCGCCATGCTGCTCGGGCTCTCTCTCGTGGTCGCCTTGGCGGCCTGCGGCTCCGCCGAGAGCGCGTCGTCGGGCTCCGGCGGCGACTCCAAGGACGACGGCGAGTTCACCGTCGGCTTCATCTACGTCGGCCCCAAGGACGACTTCGGCTACAACCAGGCGGCCTACGAGGGCTCCAAGGCCATGGAGTCCGAGGTCGGTGACGTCAAGGTCCTCCAGGCCGAGAACGTCCCCGAGACCGCTGAGTCCGAGCAGGTCATGCAGGACATGATCGACCAGGGCGCCGACCTGATCTTCGCCACCAGCTACGGGCACCTCGAGTTCGCCCAGAACGTGGCCGAGAAGAACCCCGACGTCACCTTCGTCCACCAGGGCGGCCTCGAGGGCGAGAACAAGCTCGACAACGTCGGCACCTACTTCGGCACCGTGTACGAGCCGGTGTACCTCGCCGGCATCGCGGCCGGGAAGGCCACCAAGACCAACAAGCTCGGCTACATCTACGCCTTCCCGATCCCCCAGACGCTGGCCAACATCAACGCCTTCACCCTGGGCGCCCAGTCGGTGAACCCCGACGCCGAGACCATCACCATCGCCACCGGCAGCTGGTGCGACCCGTCGGTCCAGTCCCAGGCCGTGGAGTCCCTCCTCGACCAGGACGTCGACGTCATCACCCAGCACCAGGACTGCACCAAGACCATCATCGAGGCCACCGAGGCCGCCGGCGCCATGTCGGTCGGCTACCACGCCGATGCCTCCGAGCTGGCCCCGAAGGGCTGGATCACCGGTTCCGAGTGGAACTGGGGCCCTCTCTACACCGACATCGTGAAGACGGTGATGGCCGGCGACTTCAAGGACAGCCCCTACAACGGCGACTACCGGGTGGGCCTCCAGACCGGTGACAACCCGTTCGTCCAATCCAAGTACGGGACGATGGTCGACGACGAGACCAAGGCGCAGATCGAAGAGGTCAAGCAGAGCTTCATCGACGGCGGCTCGCCCTTCGCCGGCCCGGTCAAGGACCAGTCCGGCAAGGTCGTCTACAAGGAGGGCGAGCAGCCCACCTACGACGAGGTCGAGACGATGGACTTCTTCGTCGAGGGCGTCACCGGGAAGATCGGCTGACCCCGGACCCATGACCTCGTCCGTCTCGCTGGATCGTGGCCAGGGCCCCGTCGTCGTGCTGCTGCACGGCGTCGGGGTCGGGCCGGAGTCCTTCGCCACCGTGGCGGAGCTCCTGGAGGACCGCCACCGGGTGGTGGCCCTCGCACGACCGGTCGGGCCGGACGGGTCGGCGCTGCCGCTCTCCGAACAGGCCGACCAGCTGGCCCGGCTGCTCCCCGAGGTGGGGGCGGCCGGTGCCCGGCTGGTCGGCGTGAGCGGCGGCGCCACCCTGGGGCTCTGCCTCGCCATCCGCCATCCGTCGGCGGTCGGCGCGCTGGTGCTCCACGAGCCGCTCGTGGGGTCTCTCGCCCCCGAGCTGCACGTCCGCTTCCAGGCGGCCGCCGCCCGCGCCGCGCTCGGCGAGGCCGAGGCCATGGAGGTGGTCCGGGCGGTGATGGGCGAGCCCACGTGGGCGGCGCTCGCCCCCGCCGCCCAGCAGTCGGCCCAGGCCCAGACGGCTCGCTGGCGGGGCGAGATCGCCGCCTTCGCCGCCTTCGACCCCACCGCGGACCAGGTGGCCGCGCTCGACGGGCGGCCCGTCCTGGTCACCGTCGGCGGGCGCAGCGGCCCCGAGGGCCGCCGCCGACGTCCTGGTCCGCCTCGCCGGGGCCGAGCTCGCCGTCGTCCCCGCCGCCGGCAACGCCGCCCAGCTCGACGCCCCCGAGGCCCTCGCCGCCCTCATCGCCACCCCGCAGACCGTGCCCACCGGAGGCCCCGCATGACCGACCCGATCCACGTCGCCGGCACCGAGCCCTACTCGTGGCCCTACGACGGCCGCCTCGGCGGCGACCACCTCGCGCTCCTCCTGGCCGGCTGGGACGAGACGTGGCACTCCCGGGCCGTGCGCTCCGACCACGCCGAGCGCCGGGCCCTGCGCCTGGCCGCCGCGGTCGACCGGGTCGGCGGCCTGGTCGTCGTCCTCGCCCACGGTCCCGCCATCAAGCTCGCCGCCGGCGCCCCGTCCACCACGGTCCCGGTCCCCGGCATCGACGGCTTCTACGCCAGCCGCCTCGACGACCTGCTCCGCACGAACCGCCGCACCCACCTGCTCGTCGCCGGCCACGGCCTCGAGGCCCCCGTCCACTCCACCCTGCGGTCCGCCAACGACCGCGGCTACGAGTGCCTGCTGGTCACCGATGCGTGCACCGCGCTCACCGACGACCTCGGCGCCCCGGCGGCCAAGCAGGTGACCATGTCCGGCGGCATCTTCGGCGCCATCGGCACCACCGACGCCGTGCTGGCCGCGCTGTCCGAACCCGTCCCCCACCTCGTCACCCCAACGCCTCAGGAGGCCTGACCCATGACCACCTTCGGACCCGTGGACGCCCAGCCGTACACCTGGCCCTACGACGCCGCCGTCGACCCGGCCCGCACCGCGCTGATCAACATCGACTGGCAGACCGACTTCTGCGGCCCCGGCGGCTACGTCGACGCCATGGGCTACGACCTGAACCTGACCCGCGCCGGCCTGGCCCCCACCAAGGTCGTGCCCGACGCCTGCCGCGACGCCGGCATGCTCATCATCCACACGCGGGAGGGCCACCTGCCCGACCTGTCGGACTGCCCGCCCAACAAGCTGTGGCGCTCCCAGCAGATCGGTGCCGGCATCGGCGACTCCGGGCCGTGCGGCCGCATCCTCATCAAGGGCGAGCCCGGCTGGGACATCGTCGAGGAGGTGTACCCGATCCCCGGCGAGGTCATCATCGACAAGCCCGGCAAGGGCGCGTTCTACGCCACCGAGCTGGACCTCGCGCTGCGCACCAAGGGCATCACCGACATCATCCTCACCGGCATCACCACCGACGTGTGCGTCCACACCACCATGCGCGAGGCCAACGACCGCGGGTACGAGTGCCTGCTGCTGGAAGACTGCACCGGTGCCACCGACGTCGGGAACTACCAGGCCGCCCTCAAGATGGTGACCATGCAGGGCGGCGTCTTCGGCGCCGTCGCCCACTCGTCCGCGCTCCTGTCGGCACTCGACGCGCGCCAGACCGTTGACGTCTGACGTCGACGGCCATCCGCTCGACGGCGGCATCGCCCAGCTCCAGGCGGCCTACCGCGACGGCCTCGACCCCGTCGCGGTGGTCGACGAGGTCCTGGCCCGCATCGACCGCACCGGCGACCCGGCCATCTGGATCGACGTCGAACCGGCCAGCGCGCTCCGGGCGGCGGCCAAGGCGCTCGCCGGCGTGCCGATGGACGGCCGTCCGCTCTGGGGCGTGCCCTTCGGCGTGAAGGACAACATCGACGTCGCCGACCGGGTCACCACGGCCGGGCTCCCCGGTGCCGCCCGCACCGCCGACACCTCGGCCACCGTCGTCCAGCGGCTGATCGCCGCCGGCGGCATCTACGTGGGCAAGACCAACCTGGACCAGGTGGCCACCGGCCTGGTGGGCACCCGGTCGCCGTACGGCACGCCGCGCAACCCGATCGACCCCGAGCGCATCCCGGGCGGCTCCTCGTCGGGCTCGGCGGTGGCGGTGGCGCTCGGCCACGTGACCTTCGCGCTGGGCACCGACACGGCTGGCTCGGGCCGGGTGCCCGCCGCCCTCTGCGGCATCGTCGGCGTCAAGGGCGCCCCCGGCACCCGGCCGCTCGACGGCGTGGTCCCGGCCAGCCCCAGCATCGACTGCGTCTCCACCTTCGCCCGCACCGTGGCCGACGGCCTGCTGGTGGAGTCCGTGATGGCGGCCTCCACCTGGCCCGTGGGCGCCGGCCCGTTCACGGTCGGCGTCGCCGCCGGGGCCGAGCCGGCGGGCACCGTGCTGGAAGCCGCGGGCGACACCCCCGTCGACGTCGACCTCCGCCCGTTCCACGAGGCCGGCGACCTGCTCTACGGCGGCCCCTGGCTGGCCGACCGCACCGCGGCCCTCATCGCCACGCTCGACGCCCTCCCCGAGGGGCTGGTCGACGTCGTTCACACCGTGGTGGCCGGCGGGTCCGACTACCGGGGCACCGAGGTGTTCGCCGCCCAGCGCCGCCTGCGCGAGCTGCAGGCCGAGCTGGAGCCCTGGTGGGACCGCACCGACGTGCTGGTGGTGCCGACCGGGCCGTGGCTGCCCACCGTGGCCGAGGTGCTCGACGACCCCATCGGGGCCAACGCCCGCCTCGGCCGCCACACCACGTTCGCCAACCTGCTCGGCCTCGCCGCGGTCGCCGTGCCCGTCGCCGATGTGCCCGGCGGCGTCACGGTGCTCGGCCCGGTCGGCCACAGCGCGGCGGTCGCCGCGGTGGCGGCGTCGCTGGCGGGCGAGGCGCTCGCCCCCGGTGCGCTCGCCGGCGGTGATCGGGTCCACCTCGCGGTCGTCGGCGCCCACCTCCGGGGCCAGCCGCTCAACCACCAGCTGGTCGACAACGGCGCCGAGCTGGTGGCCACCACCCGGACGTCGTGCCGCTACCGCCTGTACCGGCTGGAGGGCGGGCCGCCGCTGCGCCCCGCGCTCGAGCGTGTCGAGGGCTGCGGCAAGGCCATCGAGGTCGAGGTCTGGGCCATCAGCCCCGAAGGCCTGGGCCGCGTCACCGCAGCCGTCGCCCCGCCCCTGGGCATCGGCAGCGTCGAGCTCGACGACGGCCGCTGGGTGAAGGGCTTCATCTGCGAGACCCACGGCCTCGCCGACGCCACCGACATCACCGCCCACGGCAGCTGGCGCACCTACCTCCGGTCCCGCTGACCCCCGTCCGTGCCACGATGCGGGGATGACGACGATCGATCTGGTGCTGCGGGAGATCAACCAGGAGCTGAGCCCGCAGTTCGAGGAGCTGCTGCGGGCCAAGCTGGCAGATCAGGACCGGGAGTGGCTGATCGACCAGATCGTGCGGCTCACGCTCGATGCCCACTCGCTCCGGGAGGCGGACCGCAAGAGCGAGCGGGAGGCGAAGGCCCGAGCGCGCGAGGAGCGGTTGGGTCGGCTGCGGGCGCTCGCCCTGGACCGGGACCGCCTGGCCACCTTCAACGCCGAGCACGAGGGCACCACCCGGGAGTCGCTCATCGCCGCCGGGGCGCTGGCCGCCGACGCGCCCGCCAAGGGCACCACCCTCATCACCGCCGCCCACCGGGGCCGAGCGGGGGAGGAGCTGCTGCAGACCGCCAAGGACGTGCTGTTCGGGCTGCTCTTCGGCGACGCCGCCACCGGCACCGACCTGCCGCGGACCCAGCAGGAGCTGCTCACGTTCGCCCTGCCCCGCCACAAGGCGGCGGCGCTGGACTTCATGCGGGCCTCCACCGAGCTGACCGCCGCCGGCACCTGGCAGGACCCCGACAGCGTCAGCAACGACGAGCGGGCCGACAACGTGATCCTGGAGGTCCAGTACGGCGAGGTCGACGGCGAGCTGGTCGGCACCGGCATCGTCCGGGCGCTGTCGATCATCAACAACCTTGAGGTGAACGAGCAGATCCTCTACGCCCGCATGATCGACGTGGAGCAGACGACGCTCATCAGCTGACCCGGCCTACCATCGGCCCGCGCTCGGCCGACCGGTCCGGCGCGAAGGGGATGAGGCCGATGGGGTTGGTGTCCGCACAGGACCTGCCGTTCCTGCTCACCGAGTCGCGCTCGACGCCCATGCACGTCGGCGGCCTGCAGGTGTTCGAGCTGCCCGAGGACGCCGGACCCCACTGGCTGCGCGAGCAGTACGAGGCGATGCTCGCCCACCACGACATCGCCCCGCTCTTCCGCCAGCGGCCCTACCGGTCGGTGAAGACCGGCATGCAGTGGGCGTGGCGGGAGGACGACGAGCTCGACATCGAGTACCACGTGCGCCACTCCGCGCTGCCGGAGCCGGGCCGGGTACGCGAGCTGCTCGCCCTGGGCGGCCGGCTCCACGGCTCCCTCTTAGACCGGCAGCGGCCGCTGTGGGAGTTCAACCTGATCGAGGGGCTCGAGGGCAACCGGTTCGCGGCGTACACCAAGGTCCACCACGCCATGGTCGACGGGGTGTCGGCGCTGCGCCTGCTGGAGCGCTGGCTGTCCGCCGACCCGACGGCCGAGGTGCCGCCGGCGTGGGCGGCCAAGCCGAAGCGGACACGGCCGGACGGCGACGGTGCCAACCCGTTCGAGCTGGTGCTGGAGGCGGCCAAGGGCGCGGTCGACATCGCCGGCACCGCACCGGTCCTGCTCCAGTCGGCGCGCCGGGCCCTCCAGGAGGACCTGGCGGCGTTCCCGTTCAAGGCCCCGCCGTCGATCCTCAACGTGCACATCACCGGGGCCCGGCGCATCGCCGCCCAGACGTGGAGCGTGAAGCGGGTGAAGGCGGTGGCCAAGGCCTCCGATGCCACGCTGAACGACATCGTCCTGGCCATGTGCTCGGGTGCTCTGCGCCGCTACCTCGACGAGCTGCACGCGCTGCCCGACGAGTCGCTCACGGCCATGGTCCCCGTGTCGCTGCGCCGCGACGACAGCGCGGGCGGCAACGCCGTGGGCGCGGTCCTCACCTCGCTCGCCACCGACACGGCCGACCCCAGCTGGCGGCTGGCCCGCATCCGAGAGTCGATGCAGATCGCCAAGGACACCATGGCGGGCCGGTCGCAGCTCCAGCTGCTGGCCCTGAGCGCCGCCAACATGTTCGCCACGCCGGTGATGTCGATGCTGGGCGGCGGCGAGGGCATGCGGCCGCCGTTCAACATCATCATCTCGAACGTGCCCGGCCCCCGCCAGGACCTGTACCTGAACGGCGCCCACCTCCAGGGCGTGTACCCGGTGTCGATCCCGTACCACGGCCAGGCGCTCAACATCACCCTCACCAGCTACGTCGACAACCTGGAGATCGGCCTCACCGGCTGCCGGCGGCGAGCGCCGCGCCTCCAGCGGCTGCTGGTGCACCTGGAGGAGTCGCTGGTGGAGCTGGAGGTCGCGGTGGGCCTCAGCAGCGGCAAGCCCCGGAAGGGCGCGCCGTTCCGGGACCTCTGACCCGCGGCCGGGTCACGGGAAGCGGGCGACGGCCCGGCGGGCGTACTCGCTGGAGGCGGCGAGCTGCACCGCCAGCGCCAGGTCGCCGTCGCGGACCACGCGCCCGGACCAGTAGGTGAGGCCGCTCGGGTCGGGGGCCCGGCCGAGCAGGTCCTGGTAGAGGCCGCGGACCCGGTTCCGGGCCGACTCGGGCGATTGGTAGAAGCGGCGGGCGACCGAGTCCCGCCCGGTGAGATGGGTTTGGCGGGTCCAGTAGTCGAGGCCGCTCGGGTCGGCGGTGCGGCCCAGCAGCTTGGGGTACAGGTCCGCCACCCAGGTCCGGTCGGTGCCGCCGCCGAAGCCCCGGTAGTACTCGTCGGAGGCGTAGAAGCTGGCGGCCGCCTGGGCCACGGTGCGGCGGCCGGTGCGCAGCTGGTTGATCCAGAAGGCGGTGCCGCTGGGGTCGCCGGGGCGGCCGAGGGTGTCCTGGTACATCTGGTCGACCACGGCGGCGAGCCACTCGTCGGAGGTGGACAGCCGGGTCAGGTAGGTGGACCGGGCCAGGCCGGCGTCGAGGGCCACGGTGTCGGCCTCCGCCCGAGGCTCGGTGGGCGCCGCACCCAGGAAGTCGGTGCGGGCGGCGGTGGCGAACGACGCCGTGTCGGTGCGGTCCTCGGGCGCGGTGGTGCCGTCGTCGGTCAGACGGTCGGTCACCCATTGGGCCATGGCGGTCTGGAAGTCCGCCGGGTAGCCGGCCAGCGTGTTCCGGGCACCCTCTCCGTCGCCGGTGGGGACGTGGCGGTCGCAGGTGCCGGTGATGTTCGGGTTGTCGACGCAGAGCCGGGCGCTGACCGACCGGGGGTCACCTGAGGCGGCGATGGCGGCCCGCAGCGGCTCGTGCAGGCAGTCGACCGATCCCATGGTGGGGGTGGAGCCGTCGGGGAGGGGGCAGGCGATCGGGGTGTCGCGGCACTGCCCGGGGTCGCCGATGGACCACACGTGCATCAGGGGCACGGTGAGCTTGCCGTCCTCGACCAGGTCGGCCGGCTGGTTGGCGGCGTCGCCCACCTCGGGATGGAGGCGCTGCTGCACGGTGAACAGCTCCTCGTCGGGGCGCCCGCACTCGAGCGGCTGCACGGCCAGCTGCCACGCCTGGTTCAGCACGCCGGAGTCGCCGACGATGCCGGTGGGGGCGATGCCCTGGGCCTCGAGCGCCCAGCCCACGTGCCAGGAGCCGAACGACCCGGCGCTCCCGCCGTGGAGGAAGTAGTCGTCGGTGGCGCGGGTGGTGAGGGCGTACTGGATGGCGGCCTTGGTGGCGAACAGGCCGTTCACGGTCCGGGGGTGGCCGTTGGCGTCCTTGTTGGGGTTGTTCGGGTCCGGGGTGTCGCCGCCGCCGTAGATGTCGTGGTCGCACATGGACACGGCCATCATCCGGAACCCGGCCGGGGCGTTGGCAATCTTCTTCTTGAGCCCGCCGCCGAGGGCGTTGCGCTGCTGGCTGGCCGGCGACTCCTCGGTCTTCTGGCCGGTGCTGGGCTGGGGCTTGCCGTTCGAGTCGAAGTAGCCGACGCCGCCGCCGTGCATGAACACCCACAGCGGGTGGACCTCGTCGTCGGGGACCCCGAGGCGGGTGGCGATGGTGAACGTGTTGTCGCCGCTGATGGCACAGGGATAGGCCGGGTTGCGGTAGGAGTCGAACCGCCAGCCGTCGGCGGTGGTGGACGAGATCTTGCGGATCTGCGACACCTTCCCGGGTGCCGAGATCGGGGCGGCGGTGACGGCCGCAGGGGCGGTCGGGGTGGCCGTGGCCGGAGCCGGGAGGGCGGTGCCGACGGCCACGAGGGCGGCCACGGCAACGAGGAGCAGGCGGGGCGGGCGCATCGCCCCATGGTGGCCCAGACCTGTGAGGAGTCCGTGAAGATGCGGACCGCGGGGTCTCGTATTTCGATCCGATGTTGGGGAACCGATCCACGTGCTCGCACGTCGTAGGGTCGGACAGGGGACCACGGTGGACCCCGGACGGGAGCAGGGGACATGGCGGTACGAGCTGCGGAGCGCGTCGCGCGCGACAGGATCTGGCGTCGCTGGCTGGTGGCCGGAGCGGTCGTCGGGCTGGCAGGGAGCGGGGCGCTCGCGCCCGTGGCGGCCGGAGCGGTCGACCCCAGCGCCGACCTGTCGGTGGG
>CALANQ010000265.1 GCA_937926025.1 uncultured Acidimicrobiales bacterium | reverse complement strand
CTTCGCCTTCCACCGTCGCACGGGTGCCGCCGCCGGGCCGCTGGCCGCCGCCTTGGCCTCGGCCGCGCTGGCCGGCGTCGCGCCCGCCTAACCCGGGATGCGGACGACGGTCCGCCCGGCCTTGTCGACCTCGACCCCGTCGATGCTCCAGCGCGTGCGCGGGATGCGGGCGGTGGGCTCGATGGTCAGCTGTCGCAGGCCCTCGGGCAGCACGGCCGTCACCGTGACCGTGGTGGAGGTGCCGGCCTTGACCGTCACCTCGCCGGCGACCACCGCCGTCGGCCCGTCGCCACCGTCGAGGAAGCGGCGGGCGCCGTCGATGGTCACGTCGGTCGCGCCGGCCGGCAGGTTGGCGACCACCAGGCCCCGGTAGTCCCCGGCGGCCAGCCCCTCGATGCCCGGACCCACCAGGTAGCGGGGGCCCTCGCCGTTCGAGCGGTTGTCGATGCGGTACGACACGGTCAGGTCGGTGCGGCCGTCGGACCGGCGCTCGGTGGTGACATCCGCCGACGTGTCGACCCAGCTGTCGAGCTTGTTGGCCGAGCGGTTCAGCAGGTTCACGGTGAGCGAGCTCGACCGGAGGTGGCCGTCGGCGCCGAGGTCGGCCCACGTGGACTGCAGCGGATCGTCGGCCGACCACACCATCAGGTGCCGGGCGGCGACGGAGTCGGTGAGCTGCGTCGCCAGGTCGCTGAGCTTCCAGTCGCCCGCCTCGATGCGTTGGAAGATCACCTTGGCCACGTCGCCCAGGACGTCGCGCCGCTCGGCGCGATCGTCCTCGTACCGCTGGTACTGCTCCCGAAGCAGCTGACCCCGGACGTTGTCGGCCGTGTAGCGGACGCC
Organism: uncultured Acidimicrobiales bacterium; assembly: GCA_937926025.1. Classification (GTDB taxonomy): domain Bacteria; phylum Actinomycetota; class Acidimicrobiia; order Acidimicrobiales; family Iamiaceae; genus Aquihabitans. The sequence goes on along the minus strand of CALANQ010000265.1, from coordinate 4,284 downwards.
GTCGACCTCCACCGGTCCCACGACCCGGAGCAGGCTGCGGATGCCGTCGACGTCGATGACGATCACCCCCGACACCGGGCCGTTGCCGGGGATCGCCTCCCAGGTGCGGACGGCGGTCTCGGCGCTCTGGGGGAAGTCAGGCGAGACCCCGAGCTGGCGCAGGTCCCGCCCCGGGTCCAGCCAGCCCCAGTTGGCCTGCAGGTCACCGGTGGCGGTGACGGCGCCCTCCGGGAGGGTCAGGTCCGCCGTCGGACGCACGTCGCTCAGCTCCGCCCGGCCGTCCTCGAAGCGGAGCTCGGCGGCGGAGAGGAACATGCCAGACCCGGCCCGCATCTCGCCGTTGTTGGCACCGAGGAGCAGGTAGGAGCTGGGGCCCTCGAACAGGTCGGCCAGGGCGCCGCTGGCGGTCGTCAGCTGCTTCGCACCCCGCTCCGCGGAGCGCTGGCCCTCGGCGGCATCGGCCACCGCGTCGTGCAACGGGCCCACCAGCCCCGTCGCCGAACCGACGTCGAGCGCGGCCAGCTCGCCGTGCAGGTCGTCGGCCACCGCGGCCAGGTCGCGGAGCATGGCGACCCGGGCCGGACCGCCCTCCTGGGACCCCTCGCTCAGGCCCTGCACCTCGGTGAGCGCCGCGGCCGCCGCCTCCGACCCGTCGCGGCCCGACGTGGCTAGGTGGTCCATGCCCCGGATCTGGCGGCCCACGAACGGGATGAGCCGGGCCGGCGCCACCACCGGGTTCGAGATCCGCCCTGACGCCGAACCGAAGTCGTGCTGCGCCGAGTCGAGGTCGGCGATGGTGGCGTCCGACGTGAGGTCGTCGATGGTGGCCTGGGCGCGCACGTCCTGCAGCGTGTCCGCCCCCGATGCCAGCGACAGGGCCGCGGTGACGAGCAGGACGGTGACCGCCACGCCCCACACGAAACCGAGGGCGACGACGAGCGTGATCGCGCGCCGGCGCCGAGACCACGACCGCATGGGCGCCCAGCGTAGGGGTGCGGCTGGGGTCAGTCGCCGCGGAGGAAGCGCTCGACCTCTTCGACGAGGGCGTCGGGGTCTGCTTCCTCCATGGGGCCGAGGTTCTCGCTGCGGGCCGACGGGTGGCCCTCCGGGTGGCTCTCGCCCGAGGCGCTGCCCCCGAAGCCCAGCTCCGCGTCGCGGGCTTCGTCGTCGGCTGCCTCCTCCAGGCCCGCCACGTAGGCGGCGGTGTCCTCGTCGGCCTCGACCAGCTCGTCGATCTGGCGCTCGTACGCCGCCGTGGCGATCTGCAGGTCCGTGACCGGCTGGTGCAGGCCGAGCAGGTGCGACGACCGCTCGACCAGGGCCAGCGTGGCCTTCGGCGACGGGGCGCCGGACACGTAGGTGGGGACCGCGGCCCACAGCGACGCCGACGGGATGCCCCGCTCCTGGCAGGCGGCGTGCAGCACGCCGACGATGCCCGTGGGGCCCTCGTAGGTGGACGGCGTGAGGTCGAGCTGCTCGATCAGGTCCGGGTCGTCGGCGGTGCCGGACACCGCCGTGGGGCGGCTGTGGGGCACGTCGGACAGCAGGGCGCCGAGCGTGAGCACCATCGACACATCCAGGGCATCGGCGGCCTCGGTGACCGCCCGGCAGTAGGTGCGCCAGCGCAGGTGCGGCTCGTGGCCCACGAGGATGATCAGGTCCGCCGGACCGTCGGTGCCCGCCGCCCACAGCTCCGTGTCGGGCCAGGTGATGCGGCGGGTGCCCTCGTCGGTGAGCTCCACGATGGGACGGGTGGTGGTGAAGTCGAAGAAGTCCTCGGCCTCGATGGTGGCCACCAGCTCCGCGCCGAAGCGGTCGGCCAGCCAGCGGGCCGCACCCGAGGCGGCATCGCCCGCGTCGTTCCAGCCCTCGAAGGCGGCCACCAGCACCGGCTGGCGGAGCTTCGGGCGGTGGTGCCAGCGGAGGGAGCTCACGGCATCAGGCTACCGACCCTGCCCGGGTGTCACCCAGGGAGGTCGGTGGTGTGCTGGTCAGCGCCGGGCCCTGGGGGGACGACCGGAGCCCGGCGCTCGACCAGTGGGTCGTCAGGCGACCCGTGCCTCGGCGGCCGGTGACAGGGGATGACCGGTGCCGGAGCGGTTGACCCGCTGGACCACGATCGTGGCCTGCAGGTTGCGGACGTGGGTGGTCTCGAGCTCGGCTCGAGCATTGGCCGTGGCCCCGGCGGCGCCGAGGCCACGGAGGAGGGAGGGGAGCCAGGTCATGCCACGGACGGTACGAAACGGGTGTTGCATCCGATCGTCCGGATCGTTCACGCACGGTGACCATCGGCTGACGAATTGCTGAAGAATCGTCCGAGCTTCTGCTCGGATCCGGGTCCGGGTCGGCGGGCGGCCTCTAGGGTCGGCGCCGATGCCTGTCTCCGTCTCCACCGCCGATGAGGTCACCGACGACCTCGTCGAGGCCTTCGTCCGCCTCACCCCGCAGCTGTCGTCCTCGTCGCCCCCGCCCGACCGGGAGCAGCTGGTCGAGATCATCGCCTCGCCCGCCACGCACCTGCTGGTGGCCCGCGACGACGACGGCACGATCCTCGGGTCGCTGACCCTGGTGCTGTTCCGCATCCCCACCGGCCTCCGGGCCTGGATCGAGGACGTGGTGGTCGACGGCGAGGCCCGCGGCCAGGGCGTCGGCGAAGCCCTCAACCGCTACGCCATCGACGTCGCCGCCGAACGAGGCGCCCGCTCCGTGGACCTCACATCCCGCCCGTCGCGAGAAGCCGCCAACCGCCTCTACCGCCGCCTGGGCTTCGAACCCCGCGAGACCAACGTGTACCGGTACCAAGGCTAGAAGCGCCGTTTCGGCAGCAGCTGCACGTGTGCAGAAATGCGCCTCCCAGACGGGTTCATGCACTCGACCGCCCCCGAACGCCGGGTAGGTGGCCATCGCAGCAGCACGCGCGGGACTACTGGACGATCGGTAGACGCTCAACGAAAGCGCGCTCCGCGAGCGTCGAGATGAACCTGACGCCCCACCCCGAGAGGAGCGGCATGGTTGCCGCTTCCTCCCGAGTCGCCTCACGGATCGGCCGAGCGCCCTCGTAGACCATGACGGTTCCACCGCCGCGATGCGTGACCTGTTCGAGGCCGCGGATGCCGTCGAGGTCGAGATCCCTCTGGCCGAGGACCTCTCGGCCGTTCTCCTGGATCGCGCGAACGTGAGCCCATCCTTGAGCCAACAGCGTGCAACCAGCCAGCGCCTCAGACGTCGGTGGTATGTCGCCCTCCCAGTTCATGAGGCCCGCCATGAAGGTGCGGCTGTTGCCCGGAAAGTACGCATCGTCACGCGTCGAGACAGCGAGCACGCGACCGCAGGCCCACCGCCCATCACTGAGGGGCAGCCCCCAGAACTGGCCTGCCAAGAGGTGGGCGTTCGACCTCGGTTCGAACGGGTAACCGGGAGACGCCACCGAAGGACCGTACTTCGGCACCGACAGATGGCGTTGCCCCAAGACGCCGAGCAACGCCCCCGAACGCCGCCTCCGGGAGCGTGGCCGACCGGCACTTTCAGAACACCACCATTCGGCCGACCTCCTACCGTTCCACGGGTGCGGGCTCGGCGAAATGTCTTCCTTGCAGCGAAGGTGCTCGGAAGCTTCCAAGCCCGACTGCTCACCATGGTTCGACTGTCTTGATCCCCGGTCCGTTGGCGCGAGCGAGACGTCGCCGAATCGACACTTCGGGCGTGCCCTGGCGCGCCCCTACATGTGCCAGACCACCACCATCATCACGATCGGGATCAGGAGGGCGACCGTTGCGCCGATCGCAGCTCGTCGCCAGGGAAGCGGGTCTGGGGTGCCCGAGGACAGACGAAGGCGAACTGATCGCCGTTTCCCGCATCGGCGAATCCGACGATGAAGCTGGCAGGCTGCTGCGGTGCGGCCGGTGATCTTGAACCAAGGAGCAGGAGCTTGGGCGTTCGAGCCACTGGCCGAGCGGCTTGCTCAGGCGTTGTGGATCGACGTCAGCGAGGAACCGGCAGACGTGAACTACGTGCTGTCCTGGGATCGGCCGGCGTCGCCCCCGGGTCGTTCGTTCATCCCGACCCACGCGGTCAGCGTCGCAGCGGACAAGCGGCTCCAGGTCGACCGCTTCGCCTCGGCCGGTGTGCCCACGCCGCAGACGCACCTTCTCGACGGCCTCGCCCAAGCGGCGCAGCTCGACGATCGGGTGGGTCGGTGGATCGTCAAGTACCCCACATCGTGCGGGGCATCAGGCCACCGGTTCCTCGACGACCCCTCGCCGCTTGGCGGCGACTGGCCCAAGC
>CALANQ010000264.1 GCA_937926025.1 uncultured Acidimicrobiales bacterium | reverse complement strand
CGATGGCCCCGCGCAGCATCTGCCGCAGGTCGTCAGCCGTGGGGAGGGCGGGGTCGGTCACGGTCCCAGGCTACCGGCGAACCCCCACGATCCCCGGGGTCCGAGCAGGCGCGAACGGGGGAACGGGCGGTACGCTTGACGCCGACCGTCCCGTCCCAGGAGGAAGAGCCCGTGATCGCGCTCACCGACAACGCTGCATCCAAGGTCGCCGAGCTCATCTCGGCCGAGGGCGACCAGTCCCTCGCGCTGCGCGTGGCCGTCCGCCCGGGCGGCTGCTCGGGCTTCAGCTACGAGATGTACTTCGACTCGGACCAGGCCGCCGACGACATCGTCACCGAGAAGTCCGGGGTGCGGGTCCTGGTGGACCCCTCCAGCGCCCAGCTGCTCACCGGCGCCACCCTGGACTACAAGGACGGCCTCCAGCAGGCCGGCTTCTCCATCGACAACCCCAACGCCCAGCGCACCTGCGGCTGCGGTTCGTCGTTCAGCTGATCACCTGACGCCTGCGGCCCGGCCGCACCGCCAGCAACCGAGGCCATCGCCGGCACGTCCTGCGGTGGCCTCGTCGCGTCCGGGGCTACGGGGTCTCGGCGGTGAGGGTCTCGGGCGCCCAGCCCACCGCCGGGAGGCGGATGGCTTCGGGCGCCTCGGGGGCCGGTGCCAGCACCACGATGACCCGCTGCCCCCGGGGCAGATCGAGCAGGCGCCGGTGCAGCTCGCGCGCCCGGTGCTCCGAGAGGTCGGCGTAGGGGGCCGCCACCACCAGGGTGTCGGCCGGCTCCTCGAGGGACGTGCCCGAGGTGAGCCACAGCTCGGTCCGGTCCTGCTGGAGCAGCTCCTGCACCGCCGGATCGGTGATGGGCGTGGAGTCGCCCACCTCCTTGCGCCACGCCGACACCCACGCCAGCCGGCGCTGGATGGCCACCCGCTCCGCGGCCCGCACCGCCGGGTTCTCCCGGATGAGGCCGGCGACCACCGGGTCGTGCGGGTCGTAGCGGTGGATGATGGTCTCGACCCCCACGGGATCGGCGCCGACCCCGGCCACCTGCTCCCATCGGGTGCGGCTCACCGCCACGTGGTGCCGCAGGCTGGCGTGATCGGCCACGGGGCGGCGGCGAGCGCGGAGCGCGTCGGCGCCGGCGCCAGCCAGTCCCACGGCGACCACGGCCAGTCCCACCGGGGGAGCGGCGACGACGGCGACGGCCGCCCCGCCGATGGTGGCGGTGGTGGCGCCACCTCGGCGCACGCGCCGGCGCCGGGTGGCCCGGCGGCGGTCCGATGCCACGGCCAGGTCGAGCGCCGTCTCGGCCGCCAGCAGCTCGGCGGCGGCGCGGCGCAGCGTGTCGGGGTGGATGGCGATGCGGGTGTTGAGGCTCTTCGACAGCCGGCTCGACACCGCCTCGCGGGTGCGGTCGCGGACCAGCTCCGCCCGGCGCATGGCGGCGGCGAGGCCGTCGAGGTCGCGGTGCTCGAGCTCTCGCACGCGGAGCCGCTCGACGGCCCGCTCGGTGGCTTCGCCCCCGATGGCCAGCGCCGCGTGCAGGGAGTCCGCGATGGCGCGCGCCGCATCGGCCGGGTCGGGCCGGACCATGACGATGAGGCCTCCGGTCTCTCCCGGAGTATCGGGGGTGCGCAGACCCGACTCCACGGGGGCTCCTGCTGGTGACGGACGGTGGTGGACGAAAACGGGCGAAGAAGGCCCAACGGACCTGCGAACGTTCTACTCAGGTGCCCAGGTCAGGACGCGGATGCTCACCCTCCGTGCTGGCTGGGCCGACCGGGGAGCGGCGGCCCTAAGGTCGCCGCCGTGACCCCCGCACCCGACGCTCCGGACACCATCTCGCTCACCGTCGACGGTGTCGAGGTGACCGTGCCCGCCGGCGGTTCGCTGCTCGGTGCCCTGCGCGACGGCCTCGGCATCACCTCGGTCAAGGACGGGTGCAGCCCCCAGGGGCAGTGCGGCTGCTGCACGGTGCTGGTGGACGGTGCCCCCCGGGTCTCCTGCGTGACGCCGGTGCGTCGGGTGGCCGGCCGGTCCATCACCACGGTCGACGGCCTGTCCGACGCCGTGCGCACCGACTGGTCCGACGCGCTGTGCGCCACCGGTGGCAGCCAGTGCGGGTTCTGCACCCCGGGGATCCTGCTGCGGCTCGAGGGCCTGCGGGCCAAGGGCAAGCCGGTCGACGACCACCGGCCGGTCGAGCAGGCGCTCCAGGCGCACCTGTGCCGCTGCACCGGGTGGCAGACCATCGTCGAGGCGTGGGACCACCTGGGGCAGGCGGCGCCGGACCGCGACCTCGGTGCGGCGTCGCAGCGGGCCGCCATCGAGGGCGGCGCGCCGCAGGTGGTGGCGCCCGCGGTCGCGCTGGGACGAGGGGGCTTCGCCGATGACACGGCCCCTGCCGACGCGCTGGTCGCCGTCCTCTCGGCCGCCGGCGAGTGGGTGGTCGGCGAGTCGGTCGAGGACGCCCGGGAGCGTGCCGGCAAGGTCCAGGGCCGTCGCACCACCGTCGACCCCGAGCCGCCGCTGGCCGTTCCCAACGGCCCGTGGGACGCCACCCTGCGCACCAGCTGGGTGGAGCCCGGCTACCTGGAGACCGATGCCAGCTGGTGCGAGCCGGGTGGCGAACCGGCGTCGTCGCTCGCCAACGGCGGTGCCTTCGGCGCCAAGGACCCGGCCCACCTGCAAGCGGCCGCACGGGAGCTGGCCGACCGCCACGGGCGGGCGGTCCGCGTGCTGTGGTCCCGCGAGGACGTCGTCCGGCTCGGCCCGAAGCGTCCGCCCGTCGCTGGTGGCGCGAACGCCGACGGCCGCGGCCGCCTGGTCGTCGCCCGCACCACGGGCATCGCCGACGCGATCGCCCGCGTCGCGCCGGGCCTGGAGGTGACCGAGGTCGACCTGGTCGGTCCGCCCACCTCTGCATCGCCCCGCGGCGCGGGATGGGCCGAGGCCGTGCTGCTGCTCGCCGGCGCCCGTGGGTCGGTCGCTCCGGTGGAGGGTCCCGACGGTGGCGTGGCCGAGGCGGCGGTCGTCGACGGGCGCATCCAGGTCCGGGTGGCCGCGGGCGATCCGCTGGACCCGGTCGTGCTGCGCTCCTACGCCATCGGCGCCGCCCACATGGCCTACGGCTGGATCACCAGCGAGGGGCTGGCCGTCGATGCCGACGGGGTGGTGCACGACCTGACCATCCGCTCGTTCGGCATCCCCCGTGCGGTCGACACCCCGCCCATCGACGTCACCATCGAGCCGGCGTCGGGCCAGCCCGTCAACGGCTCCGATGCCGTGTTCGCCGCGGTGGCGGCCGCCGTCTGGCTGCACCAAGGTCGTCCCCAGGATCTGCCCACCCGAGGAGTGCTCTGATGTCCAACCTGACCGGATTGCCGTACCGGGCCTCCGTGGCCGCCGGCGAGTGGGTGGTCGTGTCCGGCCAGCTCGGCCTGCGCGACGGGGCCCTCGTCGAGGACTTCGCCGGCGAGGTCGACGCCCTGCTGGCCAACCTGGCCGCCCAGCTGGCCGAGCACGGCCTCGGCATGGAGCACGTGGTGAAGACCACGTGCTTCCTGGTGGACCTCGACCGGTTCGCCGAGTTCAACGAGCGCTACGCAGCGGCGTTCCCCGAGCCGCGCCCCGCTCGCTCCACCATCCAGGTGGCCGGGCTCCCGCTGGGCGCCAACGCCGAGGTCGAGGCCTGGGCCCACCGCGCCTGACCGGGTCCGCTGCGCCCGAACAGCCCGAACCACCCCGCGCCGAACTTCGTAGGTCAGGGCGACGGTCCTGTCGTGCTCGCCTACGAAGTTGCGAACGAGGAACGGCGTTGCACCGAACTTCGTAGGTCAGGGCGACACTTCTGTCGTGCTGGCCTACGAAGTTCGAGCGGGCGGCGACCCGAGATGGGTCAGACGTTGGTCTCGATGAGCTCGCTGCCCTCGTGGGTGGTCTCCGCCTCTTCCTTGAGGAAGTAGCCGAGGAGACCCGACGCCACGCCGCCGGACATCAGGACCGCGATCGGGATGGCGGCGACGAGGACGACGATGATGATGGCGGGACCCCACATGGCCCCCATCTTGACCGCGGGGCGCTTGGGAGCGCAACGAAGGCCGGCGATACCGTGTCCGAGTTATGGGTTCGCCGCCGCTTCCTCCGTCGAGCGGCCGCGGACCCAAGCCGACCCCGCGGCCGCAGGTGGCCCCCCGGACCGTGTCGCCCCGACCGGTCGACCACCGGCCGGCGGCCGCCTCGGCGGCGGCATCGGGGTCGTCGGCCGCGCTGCCCCGGACCCTGGCGGAACCGGCGGCCGAGGTGCCCAGCGCACCGGCGCCGGGTCCGATCGAGACCTCCCGTCCCGGTCGCCCGGGCTACATCCCGGCTCTCGACGGCCTGCGCGCCGTGGCCGTGCTGGCCGTGGTGGCGTACCACCTCGACGAGCTGCCCGGCGGCTTCTTCGGCGTCGACGTCTTCTTCGTGATCAGCGGCTTCCTCATCACCCGCCTGCTGCTGTCGGAGCGGGAGCGCAACGGCGGCATCGCCCTCGGGTCGTTCTGGATCCGCCGCTTCAAGCGCCTGGTCCCGGCCCTGTTCGTGGTGCTGGTGGCGG